>CAZIWQ010000857.1:0-3477 GCA_964542355.1 uncultured Armatimonadia bacterium | reverse complement strand
CGCGACGAGATCCTTCGTCGCGGCGGCTTCTGCGAAGCCGCATTCGCTCCTCAGGATGACAGCGACCAGGAGGCGCGTGCCGACAGCACGGCCGCCCGCCGGCTCCGCCGCCGGGCACTGTCGGCGGCAGTTGCCGGCGACGCCGCCCGCGACATCCTCGCTCGACACCGCGTGACACGCGAGAGCCGCCCATGATCGAGGTCAGAGACGCTCACAAGGAGCTGGGCCAGTTCTCGCTGCGAGGCGCCAACCTGCGGGTGGAGACCGGCGAGTATTTCGTGGTGCTCGGCCCCACTGGTGCCGGCAAGACCGTCTTGCTCGAGTGCATCGCCGGGCTGCACCGGCTCGATCGCGGGGAGGTCTGGCTCGACGGCCGCAACGTCACGCACCTCGAGCCTGAGCGGCGCAACATCGGCTACGTGCCCCAGGACTACGTCCTGTTCCCCCACATCTCGCTGCGCGCTAACATCGAGTTCTCGCTTGTCCTCCGGGGGGCACCGCGGGTGGCCATCGACGCCCGGGTGCAGGAGTTGGCCGCGATGCTGAGCATCTCGCACCTCTTGGAGCGGCGCCCGCGCACGCTGTCGGGCGGCGAGCAGCAGCGCGGGGCCCTCGCCCGCGCCCTCGCCCCCTCCCCCACCGTCCTCTTGCTCGACGAGCCGCTCAGTGCGCTGGATGAGGGCACCCGCGCCGAGCTCTCGCGCGAGCTGGAGCGCATCTCCGACCAGACGCACACCACCGTCATCCACGTCTGCCACAGCTTCGATGAGGCGCTGGACCTGGCCGACCGCCTCGCCATCATGCACCAGGGCCGCATCCTGCAGGTGGGGACACCCGCCGAGGTGTTCAGCACGCCGACCAGTGAGTTCCTGGCACGGTTTGTCGGGGGGCAGAACCTGTTCGCCGTGGCTGCCGCGGACCCCGTCGCAAGCCAGGTCACGCTCGGGGGGGGCGCGGTGCTCGGGGTCGGGACGCTACCCGTGAGCGAGCGGCTGTTGGCGACGATCCGGCCGGAGGAGATCCACGTGGTAACGGCCGCGGCGGCGGCAGCCGGTGACTTCGCCGGCTGTGGCGACAGGCCGAACGTCCTCTCCTGCGTGCTCGCACGAGTGGACGACCGGGGGCGGCTGGTGCGGCTGCACTTGCAGGGGAGCATCCCGTTGCTCGCGATGATGACCCGGCAGGCGTTCCGGGCGGCGGCCGTAGCCGAGGGCGATCAGGTCGTGGCGGTGTTCGACCGCGCTGCCGTGCATCTCCTGGCGCCGTGAGGGGGGGCGGGACCTGTCACCCTGAGCTGCGGGCGCCGGCGGCGCCCGCAGAACGAAGGGTCTCGTCTTGCGGCGTGCTACCTGCAAGAGCAGATGCTTCGCCGACGGACCGCTACGCGGTCCTGGCTCAGCATGACAGGGCCCGAGGTATCCGGCCCGTAGGTGACCACCACGCACGGGCCGGTAACTGCGACCGCAGACGACGCGGTCTTGTGTCCGGCCCCTCCAGACGACCGCGCCTGACGCTCCCCTCTAGAAGTCCGGCCGAAAAGTCCCCCCCCGTGAGGGAGGGTCGGGTCCTGAGGACGGGGAATCTAGGGCCATCCCATCCCCGAGGTTCCCGCTGATATGTTGGGCAAGCGATCCGGTCAGATGAGCATCGAGAGCGCCGACGCGTTGTACCTGGACATCATCGGTCCGAAGTCGTTCTACAGTCGTCTGGCCCATGCGCGGGGTCGGCTGTTCCGCGATGAGGCCTTCGCCGGGCTGTACTGCCGCGACAACGGGCGCGACAGCGTCCCTCCCAGTACGCTGTGCGTGGCGCTGCTGCTGCAGATGCACGACGGCGTGTCCGACGATGAGGCGGCGGAGCGGGCGAACTTCGACGCCCGCTGGTGTGCGGCTCTGGGCATACCGATCGCAAGCAAGCCCTTCGCCAAGAGCACTCTGCAGTTGTTCCGCAGCCAACTGGTGCTGCACCCGGAGGAAGGCGAGATGGTCTTCCTGGCGAGCCTCCAGGAGGCGAAGCGCCTGGGCCTTCTCCGTGGCGCGAGTATCACCGTCGCGATGGATACCACGCCAGTGTTCGGCCGAGGTGCCGTGCAGGACACTTACAACTTGCTCGCGACGGGCATCGTCAAGCTGGTCAAGGCCATGGCTGCTACGGATCAGTGTGAGCCAGAGGAGTGGGCCGCGGGCCATGGGCTTGGGCGGTTCTTCGGCAGCAGCATCAAGGGTGAGGCGGCCATCGACTGGGATGACCAGTCGCAGCGCCAGAAGCTGCTGGCCAGCATCGTCGGGGACGCGCGCCGCCTGTTGCTGGTGGCGGGCCAGCGCCGGTCCGAGCTACGGGAGGGTATGCGCGAGCACAAGCTGATTGGTGAGGCTGCCGAGCTACTCAGCTTACTGCTGGCACAGGACGTCGACACCGATGAGGACGGTAACCCGTTCATCAAGCACGGCACCGCCGCCGACCGCACGCCATCTGTCAACGACCCCGAGATGCGCCACGGCCGCAAGAGCAAGAGCAATCGCTTCGACGGGCACAAGGCCAGTGTCGGTGTGGACACCGAAAGCCAGCTCATTACGGCGGTGGAGATCCTCCCCGGCAACGCGCCGGATAACCAGGGCGCGATCAACCTGGTGGAAGCTGCCGAGGCAAACACCGGTTGCACCGTCGACAAGTCCATCGGCGACTGCGCGTACGGCGATGGGGCCACACGGCAAGCGTTCGCGGACGCCGAGCGCACCCTGGTAGCAAAGGTGCCCCGCCGGGCAAGTGGCCAGTTGTCAAAGGACCAGTTCGTGATCGACGCGGAGAATGGCTGCGTGACCTGCCCCGCCGGCAACACCACCCACACCTGCACCGAGGTGACCGGCAACCAGCAGGTCGCCAAGATCTATCGCTTCCCCGCCGACGTCTGCGCGGCCTGCCCGCTACGACCGCAGTGTGTGAAGTCCCCGACCGCCGGGCGCACCATCAACGTCCATCCACAGGAAGCGCTACTGCAAGAGGCCCGGGCGTACCAGCGCACCGCCGAGGGGAACCTCGACACCCGCAAGCGCCAGGTCGTCGAGCACACGATCGCCCGACTCGTTCAACTGGGCATCCGCCAGAGCCGCTACTTCGGACGAGCCAAGACGCGGTTCCAGCTCCTACTCGCTGCGACCGTGGCCAACCTAACCCGCGCGTGGAACCACTGTGAGTCGTTGCAGGTGGCTCCCGCATAAAAGACATGCAAATACACGAAAATGCCTCAAAACGCAGCGTGCGCGGGCGACTGGGCCCGTCCCAGCCCCCCCACACGGCTGAGGTGACCGCCAGGTACCCTCTCGCCGTGCCGGGACGCGGCCGTCCTCCCGCGCGGCGCCGGGGCTACCCGCGAGCGACCGCCCCGTCCGCCGCCCAAGAAGACCGGGGTTTTCGGCCGGACTTCTAGGTGGCCCCACCGTCGACCACCGCGACGAGAACGGCATCACCTTTCGCGAA
>CAZIWQ010000856.1:0-3489 GCA_964542355.1 uncultured Armatimonadia bacterium | reverse complement strand
AGGCCAGCGTCAGGGGCGCGATCGTCGCCGACAGGGCGGCGTCGGCCGACAGCGACGCCAGAAGACCCGACAGCTCCAGCACCTCCTGCACAAACCCTGAGGGCTGCATCACAGCGAAGGTGCCGCCCAGGCCGTGGAGCTCCTTCCATCCGGACACGAGGCTCCGCATGACCGCGGAGCTCAGGTAGCTCACTGCCGCCAGGTTGCAGCGCACGTGACGGGCGCCGGCGCGCATCAGCTCGGTGAGCTCGGCCTCGAGGCGCTCCGCCCCCCGGGCATCGAGGCGCCCGGTGAGGATCAGCTCGACGCCGGCGCGCGCCGCCGAGTGCTCCCCGGATGGTCGGCGCTGGATGTCCATCTCACTGGCTCCCTCCTCTCGCCGAGGCTGACTTGCCGTCACCGGGGCCGGGCGGCGTGCCGGATCCAGCCGGTGCACGAACCTGGGTGCCGCGCTCGTCGAGCAGGATCGCGGCTTCATCTCGGGTCCGGCGGTCCACGGTCCACTTCGCCTTCAGGCTATGCAGGGCCGACAGGTTGACCCCGATCTGGCGTGGCAGGACGTCCTTGACCGGAACGTCCGCCGGCTTCAGACCCGCGAGTATCTTCCCGGCCAATTCGCCCACCGCCAGGCCGACCTGGTAGTAGTCGGCCCCGACGGCGAAGAGGGCTCCGGCGGGGACCTTGGCGACATCGTTGCTGAAGACCGGGATGCCGGCGTCTCGCGCCACAGCGAGGATCGTCGTCGTCCCCGCCGACGCCGTGTTGTCGTTGGTGATCCAGATCGCCTCCGCCCCCCGCTCGACGACGGAAGCGGCCGCCTCTTTGACGCCACTGGTGTTCTCGATGTTGGCCTCCACGAGCTCGAGGCCCAGCTTCCGGCACTCTGGCCGCGCCTTGTCCATGCACGCCCGGCTGGCGGCTTCTGCGAGGTTCCAGACGACCCCGACCCGGCGGAGCGCGGGGCACAGGCGCTTGGCCAGGTCGAAGGCCTCCGCCACCGGGTCGAAGCTACCGATGCCGGTGAGATAGGGTGGGTGAGTGGTCGGGGTGATGCCGACTCCGGCGCCGAACGGGTCGGTCACGGCGCCGAAGAGCTGGGGGAGCTGCCGGGTCTTGTTGGCGTTCGCCATGGCCTGCAGGCAGGGCGTGCTGATGGTCACCACGAGGGCGTAGTCACCGTCGACGATGGCGCTGGCCATGCTGCTGGCGGTGGGCAGGTCCGCCTGAGCGTTGAACAGGCGAAGGCGGATGGTCCTGTCGGGCACAAAGCCCCGTTGCTGCAGTCCGGCACGGATGCCCTGCTCGACGGTGTCGAGGGTCGCGTGGGAGACGAACTTGAGGATCGCGACTTGCGGTGCCGCCGAGCGCCCCCCCGGGCGCCCGGGGCGATCCGCCACCAGCAGGATCGTGGCGGTCAAGGCGATGGCGAGGAGGCCTGGCGCGACTCGCTTGATGGCGTACCACACGATTTCGGTCCCCCTCCCTCGGCGGATCGAGGCGATGCGTGCGCGGTGGCTCCGGGCCACGCCCGACGGCGGGCGTGAGTTGCACTTCCTCACCGCGCCCCGGTCCCCCTCCCAGGGGAACACGCATCGTGCGGTCTGTCGCTACTGCGGCACGAACAGGTCCCCCTCCGACAGCGCCAGGTACGGCGGCACGCCCTCGAGGCTGATCCCGATGTCGCCGGCCGCGGTCAGGATCACGCTCCAGATCTTGCCCGTCTGCACCGCCGCGGGCGTCACGGTCAGCGTGGCCAGCTCCGGATGACCGGGCGTGGCGCCACCGGTCGCCGGGGCCGCCCCCGGGATCAACGCCGTGCCGGGGTTGTTGCCCTGGAAGGTCGCGGCCACCCGGGCCGCCGGATCGAGCACCACCGCGCCATAGGGTCCGGTATGCACCCCCACGAGCTTGAGGCGGAGCTCTTGCGTCCCCGGCGGCACCATGAAGAACAGCCGCGACCGCCCGACCCCGCCGATGCGGAAGTCCGGGCTCGTCTGCATCACGATCTGCAGCTTATCCCCCGCCAGGCTCCACACGCCGCGCTGGTCGTCATCAATGACCACCTTGAACTGCTGCGGCCCCTTGCCGACCAACGGCACGCGGAACTCGTGCCGGTCATCGGTGCTGCACTTGTCCTGCGCCACCACCTTGCCGTCGTCGGTGAGCACCTGGAAGGTCGCGAGCTCCGCGCGCTTGTTCATGGCCCCGTGCGGGGTGCGCAGCAGCGTCAACTGCGCGATGTCCTGCTTGAGCCGCACGTAGAAGGTCTTCTTGTCCGGCGCGCGGACGCTGTGCCGGTCCGACGTCGCCGTCCGGATGAACAGCTTCGCCATGCTCACGGGGTTGCCGTCGAGGACGGTCGCGCCCTTGTCGGGCAGCGTGGTTGCGTACCACTGCTGGAGCTCGGCCATCGTGCCGGACGTGAAGAAGATGAACTGCGCCATCCCCTTGCCGTTTCCGCCGGGGGAGGAGGCTGTCGCCGCGGCCATGGCCTCGCTGGCGATGTGCAGCAGGCGCGTGTCGCCCGTGAGCCGCCCGACGTAGGCCAGCGGGTTGATGATGAGCTGATTGAGGCCCACCGTCGCGCGGTAGACCGGTGTCCCGTCGGCCTTCGCCGAGTACGGCCAGCCCCCGATCTTCTCGTCGAAGCACTTCGCCACCCAGGCCGCACCGGCTGCGAGGGACCTCAGCACCGCCGGGTCCTGCGACTGTTCGTGATAGGCCTGCAGCCCGCCGAGGAGCACGCCGATCAGGAAGAGATTGTTGCCGACCGCGCCGGGCGAGTCGCCGGCATGATCCTGCGGCAGCACGTGCGGCCAGGCCCCGCCCTCGTCGAGCTTCTGCTCCTTGAGCGCCACCGCCGCGATCTTCTTTGCCGCTTCCAGGTACACCGGATCATACGTGGCCCGGTACACGGCCATGATCGCCCGCAGCGACCAGCCCGCGGAGCGCTCATGCGTGCCGAGCGCCGTGAAGCTCGGCGCCATGGCGTAGGCGACATGCTCTCCATACGCCAGCGCCGACTCCATCGAGCGGGGGTCGCCGGTGAGGAACCAGTCATCGATGATGCCATCGCACCAGTTGTGCCCGTTGGCCGCCGTGTACATGGTGTCATAGCGGCACGACCAGCCGATCCGCTCCGCGTCCTGGGTCCACATGCCGGTATGCCCGATGGAGTGCAGCGAGTTGGCGCCCACGTTCATCGGGTTCGGGTAGAACCAGATGGTGTCCACATCGGCCCGGTGCCGGGCCGCCGTGGTGGCCCAGCGGAAGGCCGCGCGGTCGCCGGTGCGGGCGAAGTGCATGAACAGCCCGTGGGCGAGATCGTACTCGTTGTTGCCCCAGTTGCGCCCGCGCTCGCCGAACCAGTCACCGTAGTTCAGGAAGCCGTACTCGCGCTCGCGCGCCTTGATGGCCATGTAGTTGTTGAAGCTGTCGGCCACGTACTTGTCCCACGCGGCGAACTGCTTGCCCTGCTGCGCGGCGAGG
>CAZIWQ010000855.1:0-3503 GCA_964542355.1 uncultured Armatimonadia bacterium | reverse complement strand
TGTCGAGCGAGACGCTCGACCTACGCGGCGACCGCAGACGACGCGGTTCCCGCTTCGCGGGATCCGGCCTCTCCGCGGCCCCTACGGCTTCTGCAGGTGTAGCACCTTCACCTCGCCGGCCGCATGCGGCAGCCGGACCGGCTGCCCCGGGTCGATGACGCGGTCGGTCTCATACTCCGTCAGCTTCGCACCGGCCGCGACCTTCGCGAACCTCAGCTCAACGACCCGGTCGACACTCGCCGGGTTCATCACGATCACCAGCCGCTCCTCACCCCGGGTCAGCACGGCCAGGGAATCGGCACCCAGTGCCGGGTCCGCCTGCACCAGGTCGTCCTGGCGCTTGAAGTCGACAAAGAACGGCTCGAAGTCGGCCATCAGGGCGGCGACCCAACTGATCCCCCAGTAGCCGCCCCCGTCGAGCACCGGCAGGTACCACACCAGGAACCCATGCCCCTCATCGTCCAGCGCGGCCCGCAACAGACGAATGCGCCATCCCTGAGGTGTCGGGTAGGGGTACTGGGCGACGAAGCGCTGCTCCACGTACATGCAGCCCCCGGTGAACGGCACGTCCCCGAGCGCCTTGACGGTCGCCTGGAGCACGTCGCGGCCTCCACTGTACCCCGCGATGCCCCAGGCGATGGCCTCGCGCATCCGCGACCAGTCCACCCCATACAGCGACTGCGTGCGATCGCACTGGTAGCCGCTGTAGACCGAGAACGGGATGTTCGGTGCGGCAGCGCGGCAGGCGTCGCGGATCACTCGCGCCATGCGCGCGTTCAGCTCGCAGCGGAAGGCGATCCACTCCTTCGCGTGCTTGGCGAATAGCTCATCGGGCGCGGGCGCCGCCGGGAGCCTGGCCCAGGTAGCGAACGCCTTCCGGCAGCGCTCGCACACGCACACCGAGTTCGGATAGTCGACCGGGAACTCGTGGTCCCAGTCGACGAGCTCATAGGGGTTGTCCTTCAGTCGCGCCCCGAGCCACTCCCGCAGCGCCGGGACGAACTCATTGTCGGTGTCGAGCAGGATCGTGGGGCAGATCTGACGCGTGCTCAGGGCGCCGTTGCGCTGTCGCGCGGCGTGGTCCGGGTGGCGCTTAAGGTAGTCCTTGTCGACCGGCTCGGCGTCGAAGCCGTCGCGCGGGATCGCCCAGACGAACTTCATCCCTCCTGGTCGCAGCAGCGCAGCCAGGGCACTGTGGTTGGGCCCCCACAGCCAGTTGACCCCGGCATCGCGCACCATCTCGGCGTTGGCCTCAATCACCGCCTGGTTCTCATGGGCGGCGCTGTCATAGCAGACGATGACCGGCACAGTCTGCGGCGCGCGCCGCTTCATCGGCGGCAGCAGGTTGATCGGGGTGGGCCGCTCGGCCTCGATGAGATGGCCGCCCAGTGCCTCGCAGTGCGAGTACGCGACAAGGCTGGCGGCAGTGGGAGAGCCGACATCGGCGAGCAGGCAGGCGCGACCGGCCCCGCCCTTGGCGACGATCCCCTCCCCCTTCACCCGCACCCGCAGGACATAGCGGGTGCCGGGCTTGACGGCGATCGTCGGCGGGCTCACCCACAGACCGGTCTGCGCGTCCACCTGCTCCCGGGTGCCCGTCAGGCGGACCGCGCGATTGGGTTTGCCCTCGCGGGTGTAGGTCGCGATGTTCGGCTTCTTCTCCCACTCAGGACCCTCGAGGTCGCCCTGGGGCAGGACGTTCTGTCCGGTCGCCTTCTCAACGAGGGCGATGTCATCATACCAGCAGGTTCCGTAGATCCCGCGCTGCTGCCACTTGAGCGGCAGCACGCCGACCAGCTCGGCGAACGGCGGCGAGGTGATCTCGACCTCGAAGTCACGCCAGTCGAAGCTGCCCCCGAACGACAGGGCGGAGACATACTGCGACTCCGTGTTGGCCTTGTTCTTCCACAAGAGCTCCAGCGTGAAGCCGCCGGTCAGCGTGCCGGCCGGTGTCAGGCGGTAGCGGGTGTATGCCCGGCCCTCACGGCTGAGGGGCTCGGATGTCAGCGGCTTGAGCGCTACGCCGTCGAGGTTGTCGACTGCCACCAGCCGCAGCGGGGCCGGCAGGTCCAGCACATACGTATAGTCGACCGGCGGCTCGCCGACCCAGCTCAGCAACGGTTTGAGGAAGCTCTTGCTGCCCCGCGGGAGATTGAGGTCGGTCTGCAGGGGCCAGAAGCGCTCGCGCTGACCGGAGACGAGGATTACGCGCCGCAGATAGGTCGTGCCCCCTGCCGGCATCGTCAGCTTGCCGGCGACGGCAGCCAGCGGCGGCCAGGCGTCGGCGGCGAACCCGGGCTTGTCCCACCCCTCCGGCGCTGTCGCCGACCAGCGGAACCCACGATCGAGGCTGAACGCCTGCGCCCCGCAGACCAGCCCACCGGAGAGCGTGGCGCCCCCGCGCAGGGTGAGGCCGAGCACGTTCTCGCCAACCTGCAGGGAGTGCTTGATCGTGGCTCGCCTGCCCGCGGCGAGTCGGGCGACCTCCTGTCCGTTGCAGGTCAAGGCTCCCTCGCCATTCTCGACGAGCAGAATGCCGGCCAGGTCGAGTGTCGCCGACACCTGCGCATGCCAGGGCGAACGGTACAACACGGTCCCGTCGCCAAGCGACACCTGGTAGCGGACGCGGGGTGCGCTCTCGGTCGTCCCGGTCGGGTAGGCGAGGGCGATCTGCGTCGCACCGGGCGGGGCCGTCACTCGCGTCCGCTGGACAGACTTGCCCTGGACCACCAGCTCGGCGGCGAGTGCCGTCGCGCCAGTGACGACGCTCAGCCGCAGCGGTCGGGCGGCCGAAGTGAGCTCCGCCGCGTCGACCGGGAGCACCGGCGCAGTGGCTGCTCCGAACACCAGCTCGCCCCACTGCTCCGGCGCATGGAAGGCCCCCCGCAGCCCGCTCCACGTGCTGTGCTCGGCGAGTGGGTTCTCGTTGCGGCACACGTTCATCGCCCAGCGCGTGCCCGGCTGCGGTGGCGCCTGGCTGAGCGTGGCGAATGGGATCGCCACCTCGAGGACCCACGCGCGCGCGCCGACGCGTGCCTGCGCCTCCCACGGCCCATCGAACGAGGCATCGGTGCCTCGTCCCTCGAACCGCACACCGCGCATGTTGGCGGCGAACTGGTAGTAGGGCCCCAGACCACCGGGCTGCAGGAATAGCTCGATGCTCTCGTCGCTGTAGACGGCGCCGTCGTGCTCCGTGGCGGCCTGCTTCAGCAGATGGAGCTGCTGGCTGGCGGGCTCGAGGGCACGCTCCTGGCACTCCAGGCCGAGATAGAGCGCACGCTGGTCATAGCACAGCCGGCCCACGGTCTGCTGGCTTGCCGGCCCGCTGCCGTCGTTGAGCAGGAACGGGGCCACGACGGCCGCCGCCTGCCAGCATGCGTCGTCGAGCTTCCCGTCGATGGCCGGGGCCCGGTCCGCCGGGGCAATCCGCACCAGGGCTCCGTCCCCGCCCTGGCCCCGGGCCACCATGCACCACAGGACCAGCGCTGCCGTCGCGCCGACCG
>CAZIWQ010000854.1:0-3504 GCA_964542355.1 uncultured Armatimonadia bacterium | reverse complement strand
AAGCCGTTCTGAGGCCGCGAAGCCACGCCAGAATGGCTCCGGAGGGCACTCAGCCGGCCGCTACGCCTCGGGGGCCGGCCGGATGTGGCCTTCTCGGCCGGACCCCGGGGCGTGTGGAGGTGAGCCGTCGCACCCCACCACTGTCTATGCGGCATATCATGCGTGACGCGTCACTAGTCGCCCGGGTAGGCGTCGAGCAGCGCGCCCGTGATCTCCTTGGCGGTGGCGTCACCGTCGCCGCAATTGGTGACGCATACGTACGCCACGTCATGGTCCGGCACGATCGTCATGTAGGCCAGGAAGCTGCCGGCGGAGCCGTTGTGCCAACTGGCCGGCAACGGCGCGGGGTGAGCGGTCTTCGTCCACGAGCTCACGTCGCACTTCACCCAACCGCAGGCATATCCCGTAGCGCCGTGGGCTGCCCAACTGGGGTCGGGCTCGCCGGGCACAGCCGTATGGAGGTACCGGACGGTGTCTGCGGCGAGGATCGTGTGACGGCCTCGGAGGCCCTGCAGGTGCATCTGAACGTATGCGGCCAGGTCGACGATGCTGCAGTGTGTATCACCACAGGGCTCCAGGACGGGGGGGATGGGAATGGCGTCGCCGGCCTCCGGCAGCGGCGGGTCCGTCTCCTGAGCGCGCCGGTGGCCCCACGGCTCCTGGGGCCCGATGGTCACCGCAGGGAGACCAAAGCCGGCGTTGCCCAGGCCCAGTCGGCCAAACAGCGTCTCCCTCATCAGCGTCTTCCACGAGCTCCCCGTCACCGTCTCGGCCATCAGCCCTGCCATCGAAGTGCCCGCGTTGGAGTACTCAAACTTCGTGCCCGGTGTGCTGAGGGGAGCGACGCTCATCACGCGAACCGCGAAGGCGCGCCGCGCCTCCGTCGGATCGGTGGGGAGGCCCTCCAGCAGGGCCATCTCCTCGGCGGTAGGCTGGGTGAATGGCGATATCCCCGCCCGATGCCCCAACAGTTGCCTGACCGTTACGCTGCGGTACTCGGGCCGGATCGCGACGGCGATGTCGGGCAGCACCTCCGCGATTGTGGAATCCCAGCGCAGGAGCGTCCTCTCCACACACCGACCCACAAGCACTGCCGTCATGGACTTGGTGCACGAACCCACGTGGAAGCGGCTGTGGATCGAGACTTCCCGCGGCTCGCCCCACCTGCATACGCCGGAGGCGTACGCCAGTCTGATACCCTCGGACTGCACGACCGCCGCGACGACGGCCGGTTGGTTGTGCTTCGTCCGGATTGCGTCCAGAGCGGCCTTGAGGTCCCCGGACGGCGTGACGTCGGAGGAGTTCCCGCAGCAACCAGCGATCAGCATGGCGCAGAGCGCCAGGGCGACCAGCACGGCAGATCTCGGTACCACCATGTGTGTGTCTCCTCGGAGGAAGGGGGCTGTCCCGGCACAGCCGCTCTGTCGGCCTGGCCTCGCCCGGGAGTCCCGGACACGCCGCCCGGCCGGAGCGCGCGGCCCTCACTCGAACAGAATCCAGCCCCGACTCAGCGGGTCGGCATGGGCGCGCAGGCTCGAGAACCAGGCCGAGATGCGCGTCTCCTTCCCCTCGTGGGCGTTGCGCACGAAGTTCATGCGAATGAGTGTCTCGGGGGCCGGGGTGATACCCAGCTCAGCCAGCGGAATGCGCACCTCCCCGGTCCACTTGTCCGGATCGACCTTCGCGCCCCAGTCGGCCTTGAAGTTGTGGGCCAGCCGCTCCGAGTAGTCCTTCGTGCCGTCCTGGTCATACTGGTCGAAGAACGCGCCGGCGGCATTGAGGATGAACTGGGCGTGCGGCGCGGCCTCCATCCCCTTGTTCACGAAGATCTCAATGGAGTCGTCCTTCCACGTGTTGCCATCGCGCGGGGCCGCCTCGACGACCAGCTTGCTGGTGTCCTGGACGCACTCCATGGCGACATAGAGGCTCTTGCCGTCATGGGCGAGGCGGATCTTCGTCACGAAGCTTGACGGCTCGGGGCTGCCCCAGACGATGAAGTCGGTCAGGACGTCGGCGCGCTGCCAGACCGGCTCATCGAGGGCGCCATCCACCTTCATGGGCCCGTCGGCCTTCGCCGCCGCGCCGACCTTCATCGCCATGTCGTGCATCCGCGCCACCGTCTCGCGGTACTTGGGTGACCCCTCGCTGCCGAAGACCTCGCGCACGCGCCGGTCGATGTTCTCGCGGATGGCGGCGCCGTTGAGCTTGCCTTCCTTGCGTGCGATCGCCACCGCGTCATTGGCCACCGCCGCGGCGAAGTAGCGGGTGGCGTTGGTCATCGCCCCGGCCTTCAGAGGCTCGAACCACCCGCTCAGCGGCGGGAAGTAGGCGATGGGGTCCTTGCTGATGACGTCCTTCATGTAGGTGTCAATGTCCACGCCGGCCAGCTTGTCGACCATGGTGCGCATGGCCTGGGCGACCTCGGGCATCGGCGCCTTCTTCTCGATGAGCTTCTCGACTTCCGCCCCGGCCCAGTAGTTCGTCCCCAGGATGCGGGTGATCTCGAAGGTCTTGGCAAAGAACGCGATGCGCTGGCGGACGAGGTTGCTCTGGGCGAGCTTGCCGGCCTCCTGCAGGCAGTTCGTCATCTGCTCGATGGTGCGCGAGGGGAAGACGGCGAACTGCGCCGGGTCGGCGGCGAGGCGGTAGGCCCACGCGCCGCGGCCCTTCTGGCTTCGCCACGCGTCCTCGGCGAGCTTGAAGTACCGCTTCATTGGCGCCGCGGCCTCGCAAAACATCCGCTCATTCCACTCCTGCACGATCGCGTCCACGTTCACGTTCGGGTCCCACACGATCCGCGACATCACGTAGAGCTTGTGGCCGTCGAGGCCCCAGTTCGGGTAGACCTCCGCGTAGAAGCCCGTGACCTTGTGCGCGACCGCATACTTGACCGCATCCTGGAACAGGTGGTTATAGATGCGGGGGATGCCAAAGCCCACCCCGTAGGCGTAGTCATAGATGCCCATCTGGGTGGCATGCTCCGACCACCAGGCGACCATGCGCTTGTCCTGGTTGCGGAACTCCGGGTCGAAGTAATCGGCCCGGTTGCTGGTGAAGTAGGGGATGATGTTACGGTGCAGCTTCATGCCCGGGGGCGGCAGGATGGCGGACGAATACGCGAGGCAGCCCAGCTTCTTGTCGGGGAAATCCGGCTCGAGGTTCGCGGCGATGCGGTTGAGCCAGGAGTAGAACAACACGGACTTGTCGCCGGAGAATCCATGCCACTCCGGCATCGGCCGGTCAATCGCCTTGCAGGCCGGGCACTCGCACCAGCCGCCGCCATCGTTCATCCCATACGAGAACGACTCGAGCGTCGGGTCCCGCTTGAAGGCTTCGCGGGCGGCGTCGGCAGCCACCTGCACCGTCCCCTCAATCCCCATGCACGGCTGCCAGCTATTGTCGTCCGTGCCGCCGGGCTTGTAGCGCTCCGTGCCGTGCATCGGGAAGTACTCCGGATGGCTGTCCCAGTACTTCTTCACCGTAAAGATGTTCAGGAGGTTGTTG
>CAZIWQ010000853.1:0-3512 GCA_964542355.1 uncultured Armatimonadia bacterium | reverse complement strand
GGTTATCGTCGGCGTAGGTGGTGCGTTGCCGGATATCGCCGATGGCCTGGGCCTGGGCCCAGGCCTTGGTGACAATCGCGTGGTAGTAGCTGCGGGTCTTGGTCAGGTCGAAGCCCTTGACGCGCTCCGCGGTCTGGCGAATGAGGGCCTCCATGGCCGTCTTGAAGCTGATCTCCGCCACGGGATGGCGGCCGCCGTGGGCGATGGCATCCAGGAACGGCTGCTCGTAGTCATGGATGACGGTGCCGGCGTCGGCGGCGGCCTTGCAGCGCGCGCCGGCGGCGAGCTTCTCGTAGGCGGGTGCCAGCCGCACCGTGAGCGGATGGGCCGCGACCTGCGTCAGCATCTGCTTCTTGAGCAGGCCGAAGACCACGAGGGCGAGTACGCGCGCCAGCGGCAGCTCGAGGATCACGGCCGCCTCGGGGGCGGTGAGGCCGCGCTTGATGCCCCCACCCTCCACCGAGACGATGGGGGGGAGGTACTTCTCGCGCCGGCGCTGCAGGGCATACTCGGACAGGACCCACAGGCCGGCCAGCAGCAGCGGCGCCACCAGCTCGACGATCGGGCTGGCGGCAAAGAGGGCCCCGATGCCGACGAGCAGAGACACGAAGCAACTGCAACCGGTGCCGGAGGTGGCGCGGAAAAACATGACCCCGAACAGCACGAGCACCACAATCCCCCACCAGATCCGCACTGTCTCGGCTTCGGTCCACCACTTCATGAGCAGGCCCCAGCGGCTCATGTGGATGACGGTGAAGCCCCGTTGGGGGAAGGAGACGCCGACCAGATGCGCCTCGTCCATGCGCACCCCCGTCAGACGCCAGGTGACCGCGGTCCAGTTGTCGCCCTGGAGCTTGCCCGTGAACGGTTGCTTCGCATCCTGGTACAGGATCTCGTCGGGCGTGATGTCACGAGGGAAGTAGATCACGATGCCGAGGTCGGTCGTGCCCTGCACGTACTTGGCGCCCCACCATGTCGGAGTGATGCGCAGCGAGGCATAGTCCTTGCGTGTGGTGTCCTGGTAGACCATCTGGGGCATCGTGCAGGTGAAGCTGAACTTGCCGCTCTGTCCGGGCTGGATGGCACGGCCTCCCAGGGGCACCTCCACCCCGCAATCGATGGCGCTGGAGCGCTGAATGCCACTGAGCTCGGTGCCGTCCGCCCAGGCCCGCATCGTGGCGATGTCGTAGCCCGTGTGGGGCAGGCCGATGTCCACGACATCGATGGGATGGGCCCCGGGGCTACAGTGGAAGACTACCTCGTAGTCCAGCCGCGCCGAGCCATCCTGGTTGACGGTGACGCTCAGCATCGCGGTGGGCACGGTGAAGGAATACTCCTGGGCCTCGGCACCAGCGAGCGCGAGCAGGGCGACAAGCAGGACCATCACGTGGCGCATGCCTCTCATCAGGCCTGACCCTCCTCGGTGTCATCGCTCCAACCGGCGGGATCGCGGGGGCATGCCGCAGCGCACAGTGCGAGGTCCGGGCAGACCTCGCAGCGCCGCGCCGGCGCGAGGCCCTCGCGGTAGTGAACGAAGCAGTCGCTGTGCCAGATCGTGGGCCAGGGCTGGGCGAGCAGGTTGCCGGCGCAGGTGCGGGGCCCCCGTGCCGGCAGCACCGCCCCGTCGGGCTCAACGCGCACCGCGATATCGCCACTGGCCCGCGGGCCGGCGAGCACATGCTGCGCCAGGGAGCGGCGCCGGTCGAAACGGACCGGTGGCTCCCAGGTGAAGCGCGCCCCGACACGCTCCGCGCACTCGGTGACCATTGTCGCGACCTGGGGCAGGGCGCGAGCGGGAAGTGCCCCGGCGGCCGCAGCCTCCGCCTCCGCGTCGAGGCAAGCAATGGCAAAGAACGAGGTATCCCGCACCCCCTGCGCGAGCAGGCACGCCGCGGTGTCCGCCAGCTCAGGGGTGCTGTGAGCGGTGAGGGGCACCTGGCCCACCGGGCACAACTCCAGCTCGTGGCACAGGGCAATCGCTTCGCGCACCGCAGCGTGATCCGTATGGTCGACGAGGGCGTCGTGGGCGCCGGGGTCACACGCGGCGAAGACAAGTGTGAGGTGGTCGAGGCCGGCCAGCGCCGCGCGGCGCAGGGCCTCGGGCGGCAGCCAACTGGCGACCGTGCGGATGCCGGTGATCATGCCGAGGTCGCCGGCGCGTTCCACGAGGCGGACGAGGTCCCCGGGGTCGCAGGCCGGGCGGTCGAGGAAGGTGACATGGGGGATCCCCGCCTCCCACAGGGCGGCGAGCACCGGCTGCATGGCGCTGAGCGGGCCCGGCACCACCTCCGCCCGGAACGGTGCCGCCAGCCGCCGTCCGGCGCCTGCCGCCTCGAAGCCGGCGAAGCTCCGGACCGGGTACTCGGCATCCGGTGTGCTCAGATCCGCGAGCAGGCGGTGGACGTGCCACAGGTCATCGTGGATCTCCGCCGCGGTCGCGCCCCGGAAGCCGGCGCGCACCTGCGCGACGATCGCCGCATCGCCGAGCTGGGACAGCGCGCCCCACACCATCCGCACGCCGACGGGCGAGAGATGAGCGGCCTCCGCGGCATTGGCCAGCAGCAGGCCCGCTCCGTCCGGATCGACGCGCAGATGGAAGCGGGTCGGACTGTCACCTGCCAGCCGCGTGAAGTGGTAGAGCCCCGGGGGGATCGGGTCGGGGACAGAGAAGTCAGGAACCAGTCGCAACGGCGTCACCTCCTCATGGCTCACGTCTCATGCTCGCGCGTCAGCGGACAGCCCCCCGCGCAGACCGCGAGGTCGACACAGTCCCAGCAGCGCGGCGGGAGCCCGCCGGCGCGGGGGTCGTCGCGCCGCCCGCGGATTGCGCGGAATAGCTCACTGTCCCAGATGGTACTCCATTCATCGGCGAGTAGATTGCCGACCGGGTGGTAGTACGACTGGCACGGCAGCACATCGGCGTTGGGCTCGACGCACACGGAGTACTCGGCGGCATTGCACGAGACCGCCCCGAGCCCGAGCGCCAGCGGGGACAGCCGGCAGTAGCACGTCGGCGTGTACCACAGAAAGCGCATTCCCCGCTCGCGCGCGTGGGCCGCCACCCGGGCCAGGACCGGGGCGAGCTCGGCCTCGGTCAGGGTGCCCGGGTGGCAGCGCCCCCCGCCGCTGCAGATCATGCCGTTCATCGCGAACGTGGTCACCCCGAGCTCAGACACGTAGTCCACCGTCGCCAGAGCCTCCGCGCACGTCTCGCGAGTGAGGGTCGTGTTCGTGATGGTATGAAGCCCCGCGGCCAGGGCGGCGCGGATGCCGGCGACCGTCTCGTGGTGGGCGGCCTCACCGACGACGCGGTCGTGCACCGCGGGGAGGTGACAGGCCAGGGTGATCTGGACATGGTCGAGGCCGGCGGCGGCCAGCGCCGCGCACACCCCGGGCTGAGCCAGGCGCCGCCCGTTTGTGTTGAGGCCCGTGACCTGACCGAGGCCCGCGGCGAACCGCACGAGAGGCACGAGGTGCTCCGACAGCGTCGGCTCGCCACCGGTGAAGATGAT
>CAZIWQ010000852.1:0-3514 GCA_964542355.1 uncultured Armatimonadia bacterium | reverse complement strand
GGTCCGCGTGCGAGGGCTGGGACAGACCGTTGCCGAGGTGGAGGGTGAGGTCCATGAGCTGCGGGCCCGGTTGGTGAAGCTGCCGATGGTCCGTGCGGCCGGTCGCGCGGGGTACCTCGTGTGTCAGGAAAGCACGCTCGTGAAGGTGCGCCCCGACCACCCGTTCAGTGGCACGCGGGCCACAAGGGTGGGTATCACCCTGGCCCGCAATGAGTACGAAGCCGCCCAGGTGGTGGTCGTTCCGCTCCAGGATACTCTGCGCAAGGTGGCCGTCTCTGTCACCGACCTGCGCGGGCCCGCCGGCGCCGTGCTCACCGCCGACAAGATCAGCCTCAACGTCCTCGGCTATGTGACCGTGAAGCAGCGGTCGGGCCGGGCCCCGCTCGCACCGGGTCTGTTCCCCGACCCCTTGCTCCCGAATGCCCCGACGGATGTCGACCGCGCGCGCGTCCAGTCGTGGTGGGTGACGGCCTATGCCCCCGCGCGCACCAGGCCGGGCAGCTACCGCGGCACCCTGGTGGTGCACCCCGAGAACGCGCCGGAGACGCGCCTGCCGCTGGAGGTCCGCGTCTGGGGCTTCACACTGCCCACGACCTCGCGCCTGCGCACCTCGTACGGCCTCGGCCTCGACGGCGTGTTCAGCCGGGCCGCCGTGGCAGCCGGCCCCGGTCAGCCGACCGACTGGGTCTGCGGTGCCTGGCAGGGCGCTGACATTGAAGGCCGCCCCAACTACTTCGGCACCATCGACTACGACGTCGCCTTCGACTACGACAAGAAGACCAGTGGCAAGCGCTCGTGCCGGGTGCACGTCACTGCGGTGACGAGAGGGACCCACGAAGGGCCGCGCGTGTGCTACTACACGGCGCCGCTGAAGCTCGCCCCCCAGACGGACTATGAGTTCTCCGTCTGGTACCGCACGGCGCGCGTGGACAGGGCAGGTCCGGGCGGCTTCTTCGGGTCGGCCGGCGGCACGCAGTGGCCACCCACGGGTGGCGAGTGGAAGCCTGGCAAGTACGAGTTCAACTCCGGGACCGGCAAGGGCATCCGCGTCTACCTGCGGGTTGACGCGGTGGGAACCGTGTGGTTCGACCAGGCGCGCCTCGCCCCCCGCGGCGTCGAGTCCTCGCCCAACCTGCTCCCCAACGCCGACTTCGAGGCCGGCGACGAAACCGCCCGCGACCGCCTGCGCGATGCCTACTACCTCAACGCCCTGCGCCACCGCGCCAGCCCCACCAGCTTGCTCGCGCCGCGCATCACCACCAGCCCTGCCGGGAAGGTCAGCATCGACTGGCGGGAGTTCGATGAGAAGATGCAACTGTACATCGACAACGGCCTGTCCGCCTTCAACGTGTTCTGGTGCGAGCTGCCCGGCGGGTGGGGGACGGTCGAGACCGTCGCGGACCAGGCGCGGATCGAGCGGGCGCGCGAGCTCCTGCGGCAAACCCAGGAGCATCTCGCCGGGAAACAGTGGACCCATCTGGCCTACATCTACACGATCGATGAGCCCGGCGCCCAGGCCTTCGGGCAGGTGAAGCAGGCGTTCGACCTTGCCCACCGGGCAGCGCCCAAGCTGAAGACACTGCTTACCTATGGCTACGGCGCCAGCCGCCCCATCACTCCGGGGGCGCCGCGCTATGCCGATCTCGCGGGGTCGGTCGACATCCACGTGCCCCATTCCGACTGCTTCGAACCGGTGTATCTGCGCAAGCGTCAGGAGGTGGGGGATGAGATCTGGGCGTATGTGTGCATCTCCGCCCAGCGGCCCTACCTCAATTGCTGGGCGATTGACTACCCGGCGATGGATCACCGGCTGCTGTTCTGGCAACTGTTCGCCCATGACATCACCGGCTTTCTCTACTGGCAGGCCACCTACTGGAAAGTCGACCCGTGGCTCGACACCCTCACCTATCCGGGTGGGAATGGCGATGGCTCACTCATCTACCCGGGCAAGGACGGGCCGGTAGATTCGCTGCGGTGGGAGCTGTGTCGCGATGGCACTGAGGACTACGACATGCTGGTGATGCTGCGCAATGCGATCGCGGCGATGCGCGCGCGCAAGCACACCATCCCGGAGGACCCCTTCCTCCAGTTCCCGCAGCTCACGCGGTCGTGGACCGAATACAGCGAGGAACCGGCGCAGCTAGCGGCTCAACGGCTGCGCGTCGGCGACGAGCTGGAAGCCCTGACGCGGATCCTCGAGCGCTGACTCGGTCCGCGCAAGCGGAGTGTCTGCCATGTCTGAACCAGCGACGATGACGCCCCGCCGGCGGCGCCTGGAGGCCGACCTGGTGGCGATGCAGCGCCTGGTTGCCGGCTCGCCCCTCGTGCGCATGACCTTCCTGGGCGAGCCGCCCAATCGCTACCGGGTGACGTATCGCTGCCGCGGCATCCGTAGCGACGCCGCCACGGGTCGGCTGAAGACGCTCGCGGAGCACGTCGCCGACATCTACCTGCATGTCGACTACCCGCGTCTGGCACCGGAGATCGTGTGGCGGACCCCGATCTTCCACCCGAACTTCCGGTTCGCGGACGGGTCGGGGACGGTCTGTCTCCCGAGCTGGTCACCGACGCACAGCCTGGCCGAGCTGGTACTCACGGTGGGGCAGATGGTCCAGTACCAGCGCTTCGACAGCACCTATGCGGTCAACCCACAGGCGGCAATCTGGGCCGCCGAACACGCCGCGTTGCTGCCGGTTGACCCGCGCCCGCTCGTGCCTGGCCCGACTGCCAGTGCGCTCACCGATTCTGCGGAGGCCCTGTCATGACCCCCTGCCTCGTGTTGCTCGGCCTCGCCCTCGCCGCGACTGTCCCGGCCGGTGCCGCACCTGATATCAGTGAGGCCGTCGAACGTGTCGCTCCTGCCGTCGTCACCGTCCATGCCGGGCAACAGGGCGGGGCCGGCTTCGTCATCAACGCCGGCGCCGACATCATGACCAACGCGCATGTCATCGGCGGCGCGCGGAAGGTCGAAGTGAAGTACCTGGACGGGCATGTGGAGCAGGCGAGCGTGACGGCCGTCGATGCCGCGCGCGATCTGGCGGTTCTGCGGGGCACCGGGAAGCCGGTCGCCACGGTCCAGCTCGGCGCCTCCGCGGGGGTGAAGCCGGGCAAAGAGGTCGTTGCGCTGGGCGCGCCGCTGGGCCTCGAGCACACCGTTACCAAGGGCGTGCTCAGCTCGCGCGGCCGCCACATCGGTCGCCAGGAGTACCTCCAGATCGATGCCGCCCTCAACCCCGGGAACTCGGGAGGCCCCGTGATCGACGAGCGTGGCGCCGTCATCGGCGTCAGCACGATCATGGCCAGGGGTGCCCAGAGCGTCGGCTTTGCCATCCCCAGCGAGGTGGTGGTAGCGTTCCTCGACACCCATCGTGTAAAATACGATGTCATCGTCGGCGACACGATCCAGGCGGCCGGCGCCGCCCCGGAGAGTGAGTCACCCGGGCCCTTGCACGAGTCGGCGCCCCCTCCCATGGCCCTGGTCATCGCCGTGTCAGCCGCCGTGTCGATCCTGTGG
>CAZIWQ010000851.1:0-3515 GCA_964542355.1 uncultured Armatimonadia bacterium | reverse complement strand
GCCGCCCCGGGGGCTACAGCGGCAGCCCTGTCGGGCTCATATGAGGGCCCCGCGCACCATCAGAATGACGCTTGACGCGGCACTAGAACGCCACCAACATCGCTCCGTGGCCACCGTCGTCAAGACTGACCAGGCCGGCGAGGCGGGGGACGGCAGTGAGGACGTCCAGCCGGGCGGCGAACTCGACGTCGCGCCCGAGCCCGAGGCCTGCCAGCCGTCGGCCGTTATCCGACCGCAAGAACTCCCGCGTCAGCTCCTGTGGTACGCCGTGTCCGTACAGCATGCCGGCGACCCGGGCCCGGTCGTTGGCGCAGGTGACTGCACCGCCGAGCCGGGTACAGGCGGCGAGGATGGCGCCGGCGGCGAGGTGGTCCTCGATCGTGAGACGGACCTCGTCCTCGGCCGCCCCCGCCGTCACCAGCACCACCTCATCCAGGCCCCGCGACTGGGCAACCTGGAGGACGGCCCGCGCGGTGGCAGTGGCGTTGACCGTGGTCCCCAGGAACGCGGCCGGGGTGTTCCCCACTCCGACACAGCAGCGCGAGCAGTTGGAGGAGCTGAAGATGACCTGCTCGATGGTGGTCTGCGGCGGCTCCTGCAGCGGGCTATTGCCCCGGTCGAAGCCGGGCACCATCGGCCCGCCCCGCTCGCCCACCAGGATGGCATTGGGCCAGACTGCGCGCTGGGCGAACGCCTCCGCGACGTCGCGGACCACCAGCAGCCGTGCCGTGCCGTAGTGGAACAGGGAGGCGACACACGCGCTGGCGCGCAGTGCGTCAACCACCACCGCGATCGCACGACGCTCGACGGCAAGCGCGCAGCCCGCGAGCCCGTTCTCGACGTAGGCCTGCACGGCACCAACCTCCATGAAGCGTGCTCTCTCACGCCGACCGCTGATGCGCGGCGAGTTGTGCGCGGTGAGCGAGCCGGGCGCGGTTTTGCGCGCCGTCTCTTGGCTGGGCCGGGCAGGTCGTGTAAGATACAGACCGTCGCCGGCCGGCCCACAACACGACAAGTTCCCGCTTGCGGGGTCGCTGACCTGCTCCCCCTCACCGCAGGAGGGGCGGGAGACGACAGGCCGTTGACACTGCAGCCGCAGTCCATGCCATACTCCCCGTTCGCGGGGTGTGGGCAGGGCAACCCGCGAGCTCGGAACGCCCGTAGTGAGGTGATTGCTCCGTGAAAGGTGTAGTCCTGGCAGCCGGCAAGGGCACCCGCATGCTGCCTCTGACCGAGCGGCGCCCCAAGCCCCTGGTGCCGGTAGTGGACCGACCCATGGTCGAGCACATCATCACCGGTGCGCATGACGCCGGGGTCGACGAGGTGGCACTCATCATCGGGCACCTGGGAGAGCAGATCATCGCCTGCCTCGGGGATGGTAGCCGCCTGGGGATGCGGATCGAGTACATCTGGCAGGGGGAGCCGCGTGGCACCGGCCACGCCGCGCTGCTGGCGGAGGAGTTCGTCGCCGGCGAGCGCTTCTTCATGTCCTGGGGCGATATCATCGTGCCGCCCCGCAACTACGCCAAGGTTGTCGCCGCCGCCGATGATGCCGGCACCGACGCCGTGCTCAGCCTCAACTGGGTGGAGGACCCCTGCGAGGGGGCCGCCGTGTACGTGGCGGACGGCTTTGTGGAGCGGATCGAGGAGAAGCCGCCGCGCGGCACCGCCACGACGCACTTCAACAACGCCGGGCTGTTCGTCTATGGTGCGGACATCTTCGACCGCCTGCGCCGCATCCAGCCTTCCTCGCGCGGCGAGATCGAGCTGCCCGATGCGGTGCAGGAGATGGTCCGCGAAGGCCGGCGCATCCGCGGCGTGGAGCTCGAGGGGTACTGGTCGGATGTGGCACGCCCCGCGACGGTGCTCAGCCTCAATGCGTTGATCCTGCAGGACCGCTATGGCGGGCAGGGCGGCGTCTACATCGACCCGCAGGCTGTCGTAGCGCCAACTGCGGTGCTTGAGCCGCCGGTGTATGTCGGGCCGGGCTGCGAGGTCATGGGGGCACGGCTGGGGCCGAATGTGGCGCTGATGGCCGACTGCCACATACAGGAGGGCGCCCACTTGGCTGAGGCTGCCGTGTTCACGGGGGCGCGGGTGGGAGGAGGGTCCCGTGCACGCTACTGCCTCATCGAAGAGGGCGCCTGGGTGGGGGAGGAGAGGGAATTGTTAGGCGAACGCGATACCCCCTTGGTAATCGGGCCGGACGGTTCGGCCGAGGCTGCGCCGCAATCGTGAGCCTGCTCGCACCTCGGACCCGCACAACCGGCTTCCTGCGATCCTTCTATCGGCATCACCGCGGCGAACTTGAGGCCCGCGGGCCAGCCTTTTCCTTTGCTGTCGGTGCGGCCAGCTCGTCGAGCCTCGCCCGCCAACTACGGGGGGAGATGACATGGCACAGGACCAGACCTGGAACTTGCGCGAGATGACCATCGCGGACATCATCGACGCCGCGATCAGGGTCTACCGCCACAACTTCGCACCCATCCTGGCGATCGTCGCCCTGGCACAGACCCCGGTCATGGCGCTGCAGGTCGTCGTCGGCCACCATCTCACGCGCGTGACGATGGGGTCCCAGGGAGGGTCGGCGGCGGACTTCCCGTGGGATCGCCTGCTGGTGGAGGTGTTCCCCTATGTGCTCGCCCTCCTGGTCGCGGCGCTGCTGCTGCCGCTCGGGGAAGCCGCGCTCGCCATCGCCGTCTCGGAGCGCTACCTCGGGCGCGCGATGACCGTGTCGGGCGCCTATCAGGCTGCCCTCCGGCACTGGTCGCGTGTGCTGGGGACGGGGGTGCTGTACGGGCTGGTGGGCGCCCTCGCATTCGTCGCCGGCTGTGGCGTGATCGGCGTGTTCCTGATGATCGCGCTGCTTGTCCGGTTCTTGTTCGCACCGGCCATCATCACCGTGCTGGAGAACCGCTGGGGTCTCGATGGCATGGGGCGGAGTTGGCAACTGACGCGCGGGTACTTCTGGAGCGTCCTGGCAACCATGTCGATCCTGGGGCTGCTGGTGGCGGTGATCGCCTGGGGCGTCACCGGCCCGCTCCAGTTGCTGATGATGGCCCTGGGCGACAAGGACCCGGGGCAGGTTCTCACGCTGTCGCTGGTGACACAGGCCCTCGGGGCGACGCTGGGCATCGTCCTGGGTCCGCTCTCGATGATCGGGGCCGTGCTCCTGTACTACGACCTGCGCGTCCGCAAGGAAGGCTTCGACCTGATGATGATGGCCCAGGCGCTGGGGTGGGAGACGGATGCGACAGTGCCTGCGCCGCCGCTGCTATACCCGCCGGTCGCGAGTGAGGACACGGCAGCGCCCGCACCTAAGGCCACGCCCTCCGCGCCCGCAGCCCCTCCCGACGGCGGCCCCGAGTGAGGGCTCGTCAGTTATCGCCGCATACTACGCGGCCGCGGACCGTCTAGGGGTCCGGCCGAAAAGGCCACTTCCGGCCGGCCCCCGAGATGCAGCGGCCGGCTGAGTGCCCTCCAGAGCCATTCTGGGGTGGCTTCGCGGCCTCAGA
>CAZIWQ010000850.1:1484-3519 GCA_964542355.1 uncultured Armatimonadia bacterium | reverse complement strand
AGTAGCGGCCGCCCCTTACGGGGCTACGACGGCAGCCCTGTCGGGCTCATGGGAGCACCCCGCGCCCAACCCCGTGAACGCCAAGCTATCGCGACTGGCTTCAGCTACGGGCTCGCCCGCCGAATGGACCCCTACCAGCTTGTCCGGCAGAGGTCGTCGCTCTTGGCCGTCATCCTGTCCGCCGTGTCGTCCTGTCCCTCCTGTTCCTCGCCGTCGCCGTTGTTGGCCGTCCCTGCCACCGCCTCAGAGCTCCTGCACGTACGTCACCGACTGGTGGAAGGGCTCGAAGCCGCACTTCTCGTAGACCCGACGCGCCGGGGCATGCCCGTCATCGAGTCCGGTGACGACGATCGCGACCTTGCATCCCGCGGTGCGGAGCTCTGCGAGAGCCCGCTGCACGAGGGCCGTCCCGATCCCCAGCCCTCGCGCCACGGGAGCCACGCCGTTGTAGCCGATCTGCCCCTGCCCGCGGGCGTCGTTGACGGACCAACTCACCCACCCGACGACCTCGCCATCACACTCGGCCACCAGGCAGCGGGGCAGCGCACCCCTCACGGCCCGCACGATGTCCTCGCCTGTCCACTCGTCCCAGGACTTGTCCCCGAGACGGCCGAAACGGTCCTCGAGTCGCTTCGTCAGCCCCATCGTCCAGATGTGCCGGGCAATGGCGCCGATGGCCTCAAGGTCGTCGACGGTCGCCGTGCGATAGGTGACGGGTGTCATGGACAGCCTCCGCTGCAGAGGTGATTGCTTCCCGGGGAGGGAAGGTCGTGTGTGACGGTCGCGGGTGGGTCTCCCATGCCACCTCGGGCGCCTCAACTCTCTGGTCCTGCGGTCAGGGACCCTCGCGGGAGGAGTCGTGCGCAATGAACGCGATGACAATCATGGGGCTGGCACTGTGCCTGGTCTTGCTCGTCTGGTCGGTCGCCACAGCCGCGCCGAGAGAGAAGACCTACGACGGGCAGTTCTTTGCCGGACGCGGGGACACCGACTATCTCGAGTTGTTGGACACGTGTGCCCGCATGCTGTACCCGAGCCCGGAGCTGCAGAACATCGGCATGCTCTACAACCCCTCATGGAACGGGTTCGTCGAGGGCCCGACCTGGGGTGCCTGGTGGATCCAGAACAGCTACGGTCCCACCTACTGTGGGCTGCCGTTCTTCTTCGAGCCCTACATGACCTTCGTCGCCAACGCGCAGGACCTGTGGTTCAGCCAGATGGGCGACGGGAAGCGCGCGGCGTTCAAGGACTGGGTTGCGCCCGACGGGTGCCTGTGCGATGCCGCCGCTCCGGGCTGGATCGTCTACAAGCAGGGGGACGGGCGGACGGACATCCATGACTGGGCGCTCGAGTTCACGGCGGCGGGGATCGTGCTGCAGTCGGAGATGCTGCTCATCCGGCGCGACATGCAGGCCGTGGCGCACTATCTGCCGCGGCTGGAGCGGTGTGCCGACTTCCTCGAGACGCGGCGCGACCCGCAGAGCAACCTGTTCCTGGCCGGCGCCGCGGCCAACCTGCTCGCGCCGAGCTACGCCGGGTGGAAGAAGCCCGATGGCAGCTACGACAAGGCCTATCTCACCGGGCTGTCCGTGAACACCATCGCCGCACTCGACCGACTGATCGAGCTGGAGAAGCTGGCCGGCAATGCGCCCCAGGCCCAGCGCTATGCCGAGCGACGGGAGCTGGCGAGGCAGGGCCTGCAGCACCTGGCCACGGAGGAAGGCTATCTCATCAAGTCGCTCGACCCCGATGGCACCCGGCACGGGGTGTACGGTGCCCCCCGACACGGGTATTTCGAGGCCGTGTGCAACCACGACGCCATCGCCTTCCGCGTGGTTGATGACGCGCAGGCGGCGCGCATCTACGCCAAGATCGCTTCGCTGCCCGGTCTGCGCCCGCATGACGTGATCATCACGAACTACCCCTCGCTCGACGACCTGTACTGCGAGCCGCAGGGCCTGTGGCGCTTCGGGAACTGGGTCAACGGCGGGCACTGGACGACCTGCGAGGCCCGCATGATCCTGGCGTACTTCCG
>CAZIWQ010000850.1:0-1474 GCA_964542355.1 uncultured Armatimonadia bacterium | reverse complement strand
CGGCTCGGGAAGTACGAGGACGCGCGCAAGTCGGCCCGGCACCTGCTGAGCTTCGCGCGCCGCTTCCGCTTCGACAACAACCTCACCGACTTCGGCAACGCGGTCTACCAGCCCAACCAGCCGATCAATTGTGTGTATGACTCGTGGGGTGGGCCGTTGGGCATGCTGCGAGGGCTGTTTGAGTACCTCTACTCCGCCGACGGTGTGCGCCTGATTCCGCACATCCCGCCCGGGATCACCCGGCTGGAGCAGCGCCTCCCCGTGCGGCTGGGAGCAAAGCGCATCTACGTGTCGACGTGTGGCACCGGGCCGGTGACGGCGGTGTGGGTCAACGGAGGAGAGTGGCCGCTGTTCGACGCTCAGTCGGTGACGCTCCCGGATGAGCGTACCCCCGACCGCGCGCAGATGACGCTGTGTCTGGGTGGCGCGCGGCCGGAGGCCGCACCGCTCCCGACCCGAACGAAGCTCACCGTCCCGCCGCCGACGGATGCGCTGTGGGATGTCGCTACCTGGTGGCACAACCCGGTCGGCAACGGCCGGCCGGTGAGGCTCGGGGCCGACAGCACCGGAGGCTGCCGGTTCGTGGGTGACCTCCGCCGCGTCCGCCTGTTCACGCGGGCGCTCTCCCCGGCCGAGATTGCCGCACTGGGTGCCGACCCGGGCGCGACGCCGCCTGGCGACCCCGCCCTCGTCGCTGACTGGTTCTTCGACCGCGCCAGCGATGGCGTTTGCCCCAACCCCGCCAACGCCGACCTGATCCCCCGAATGTCCGGGGAGCTTGCGATCGTGGCGGCGGAGGGTGGGAAGGTCGCCCGCTTCACCGGGAAGGGATTCCTCGAGGTCCCGTGCGACCCGCGCTTGAACCTCACCCGGAGCTACACCCTCGAGGCCTGGATCAAGCCCGGGGTGCTGCCTGGCACCGGTGCCCGCATCATCGACCGGGTGACGGCGGGGGTGGATGACGGGTACCTGCTGGACACCTGTCCGGGCAATGCGTTGCGGTTCATCTCCGAGCGCGGGCACCTGGGCTTCAACGCACGGCTCCAGCCCGGAGTGTGGGCTCACGTTGCCGCCACGTTCGATACCGGCGCCGGCCTGCGGCTGTACCTCAACGGCAAGCCCGTCGCGGCTGCGCCGTGTCAGGGTCCCCCGCAATCGGTCGAGCTGGCGCGCGTCGGGGCCTTCTACGCCAGCCTCCGGGCGGAGGGGCTCGAGGACACCTACGAAGCCGCGCAGGCCCGACTGGTCATCGAGCACCTGCTGGCCTTCCGGACGCGGATTGAGCTCGAGGCGGCAGGCAGCCTCCCGCCGCTGCCAGCACCGTCACAGACGGCGGCAGACAGGAGCTATCTCGATGCGGCGATGCGGTTGGTCGAGGGGCTCAAGCGCGTCTTGAAGACCTACGAGACCTCGCCCGACCCGGCGCGCCAACACCTCGCCGCCCTGTGGCAGAAGGCGGGAACCGGCTAGCGCC
>CAZIWQ010000849.1:3220-3523 GCA_964542355.1 uncultured Armatimonadia bacterium | reverse complement strand
CTCGCAGAGGCCACTCACAGCCATCTCGGCGCTAGAGACCCGGCCGGAAGTGGCCTTTTCGGCCGGGTCTCTAGAGCCATTCTGGCGTGGCTCCGCGGTCTCAGAACCGCCTTTCGGCCGCTCTTCCAGGGCTGCGTGAGCATCCCGGATGAGTCTCGAGCGAGACGCCCGAGCTGCGGGCCGATCCGCCCCAACTGACAGGAGGCCCGTACGCCCGGTGGTGTCCCCCACGAACGCCCCAACCCCCCGTGCTGTGACACCGCGGGCAGTGCTGATCGGGCTGGCGTTGATCCCTCTCAACGC
>CAZIWQ010000849.1:0-3210 GCA_964542355.1 uncultured Armatimonadia bacterium | reverse complement strand
CGAGGGAGGACATGCTCGCACCCGCATTGTTGGAACGGCTACCAGCCCCCAGTCTGCGTACTCTGGCCTTCGCCAGCGTTGTCGCCGTCGGCTTCGTGTTCGGCCTCAAGCCGCTGGGCGACTATGACGGTTGGTGGCATCTCGCCGCGGGTCGCTATATCGTCGAGCAGGGACGCATCCCGCACGTCGACCCGTTCTCGTACACGATGGCCGGACGGGAATGGATCATGCACGAGTGGGGGTGGGAGCTGCTCTTGTTCGGCATCTACACCCGCGGCGGGCCGCTGGGGGCCCTCCTGCTGAAGGCCCTGGTGTCGGCGCTGGTGTGCGCGGCGATGCTGCACTTGATGCTGCGGCGCCACGCGAACGTCGTGCTCGCGGTGGCGGTGACCGTGCTGGCCGCGGAGGCGACCAGCATCTGGATCAACGAGCGTCCCCAGGTGATCCAGCCCCTGTTCGTGCTGGCGGCCCTCCACCTGATGCAGTCGTACCGCAAGGGCCGGCGCACCATCCTCCTGTGGTACCCGGCGTTGATGGCCGTGTGGGTCAATGTCCACGGTAGCTTCCCGCTGGGGCTGGTGTTGTTTGCGTTGTTTGTTGCCTCGGAGCTGGTGCGGATCCCGGGGCTCGGCCTCCGGCGGGCACTCCCGACGCTGGCGATGCGGCCCTCCGCCTTCCTCCTGACAATCCTGATCGTCGCCACCGTCGCCTGTTTCCTGGGCCCCAATGGATCCCGCGGTGCGCTCTACCCGCTGGACTACATGGACGGGACCCTCAAGTGGGCCACCGACAGTGTGACGGAGTGGAAATCACCCAACTGGCACCAGAGCTACCTGACCCCGCTGCTTGCCCTGATGTTCCTGACGTTCGGGGTGCTGGCGCTGTCGCCACTGAGCCCGACGCCGTTCGACCTCGTGACCGTGTTCCTCGGGACATACATGATGCTCCGCTGGGCGCGCAACGGCCCGGTGTTCGCAACGCTCGCGGCGCCGGTGTTGGCGGTGCATCTCACCGCCTGGGTCGAGTATGTCGTGGCCGGTCGCCACAGCCTGGAGGTGCAGGTCCGCGAGGCCGTCCAGTTGCGGCGGCCGCTCGTCCGCCTGCTGCTGTGGGCCGCGATCATCGCCCTGGTCGTGTTTGCGCTGTCACGCGTTCCGCGTAGCGGCGACCTGTCGCGGCTGATTGCGTTCTCGCGCTACCCCGTGAAGGCCGTCGAAGTCGTGGCGCTCAATGGCCTGCAGGGCAACATGTTCAGTGTCTACCACTGGGGCGGCTACCTGATCTGGCGCTTCTACAAGGAGCGGCCGGTGTTCATCGACGGCCGCGCGGACGTGTACGGGGAGAAGATCTGGCGCGACTACCGGCAGGTCTCGCAGGCCTGGTCGGACTGGCGGAAGGTGCTGGACAAGTACCAGGTGCAGTATGCGCTGGTCGAGGCGAGCTGGCCGGTCTGCCAGGCACTGGAGCTGTCCCCCGCCTTCACCCGCATCTATGCCGACTCCAAGGCCCGGCTGTATGTGCGGACCGAAGGCCCCAACGCGCCTGTGATCGCGCGCTACCGGGCCGGCAAGCTGCGCCTGCCCACCGGCGAGCTCCCGCCGCCCCACACCGTAGTGTGGTAGCCCGGCGGGGACCACCGGCGGCAGGAGGGGGCGCCCCCGTCGGCGAAAAGGTGCACAGGCCCCGGGTGACCGGGCGGCGATTGGCCGGTGGCGGGAACTCGGGGCGTTCGCCGGGCACACGGAGAGGGCGAACCGCAACGACACCCTCCGGCCGGCTCCTCCCCGACGGCGGGGAGGTGGACTCCCTCTCCCCCCGGGAGAGGGCCGGGGTGAGGGCATGCCCCGATCTTCGGAGCAGAGACCCGGCCGAGAAGGTCACGGGCCACAGGGGCCGTGTGCACCGCTAGCGAGTAGTAGCCGCGAGAGGGGTGTTGGGCATGGACGAGTGGGTGCCGCTGCTTGTGCTGGCGGGCATCGTTGGTGCGTGGCTGCTCGTGCAACTCGTGATCCTGCCGCGCCTGGGCGTGCCAACCTGACTCCACCCGGGGAGTTGCGCGGCGGGTCCGCGCAAGGAGAACGACGACGACAGGGAGAAGTGAGACTGCCGCCGGCGGATGCTACCCCGCATCGTGGCAGGCCCTGCTGCATCGCCGATCGAGGTGAGGAGCCGGCTGTCATGAACGTCATCGACCACATCCGGGCGTGCGTGGATCTGCAGGTCCCCTACGACCTGCCCGTCTTCGCGTTGTCCCAGGAGTTCGACGCGAAGTACGCCGGCCTGACCTATGCCGACTATATCCGTGATGCCGAAACGGTGGTGCGCACCCAACTCCTGATCATCGAGCGCTTTGGCTGGGACTGGGCATGGCTGCATCTGGACGACACGCTCGAGTTCGAGCCCCTCGGCGTCGGCATCGCCGCCGGGGAGAATATCGTCCCGGCCACCACTGACTATCTCGCCTTCGACCGCAAAACCCTCAAGCGGCTGGCTGTTCCGGACCCCCGCACCTCGGCGCGGATGCCGCTCTTGCTGGACGCCATCGCCGGGGTGCGCGCGGCACGCGGCGAGGCCACCTGCGTGACCGGCCGCGTGGCCGCCCCCTTCTCCGCCGTCACGCTCATTTTTGGGATGGCGCAGGCGTTCCTAAAGATGGTTGACGACCGGCGCCTGTTCCGGGATGCGCTCAAGTTCGCCGAACAGCAGGCGATCTCGTGGGGACTGGCGCAGATCGAGGCCGGCGCCCACGCGATCTGGCTCGGCGACTGCAACGCCTCCACCCACCTCATCTCTCCCGACCAGTTCCGCGAGTGGGCGCTGGATCCATGCCGGCGCGTATGTCAGGCGTTCAAGCAGGCGGGGGCCTTCGTCTTCCTGCACAACAGCGAGGAGAGCTTCGAGGGGCTCAAGGCCCAGGCACTGACGGAGCCTTCGGTCCTCAGCATCGGGCCCGGCATCGACATCAGCAAGGCGAAGGCCGCACTGCCCCAGGTGGCCGTCATGGGCAACCTCGACCCCATCAGCCTCCTGCAGAACGGGACCGCCTCACAGGTCGCTGCCGAGACGGATCGTCAGGTGCGTGTGGCCGCCAGCGGCGGGATGATCTTCAGCAGCGGCGAGTGCGTGCCTCGCGAGGCCAAGGGGCCCAACCTCCACACCATGATCGATACCGCCAAGAAGATCTGGAACATCGTGCACGCCCGCACGTAG
>CAZIWQ010000848.1:0-3534 GCA_964542355.1 uncultured Armatimonadia bacterium | reverse complement strand
CGCCCCCTGGCGGCGCGCGCCGTCTGCGCGCCGCCAGGGGGCGCAAGACGGGGTCCGGGGCCTGTGGCCCCGGCGGGGTCTGGGGCGGAGCCCCAGGCCGTTGGTCAGCAGAGCGGGCCAGGAGGCGCAGTGATGCCCGAGGACCGTGGCCCACAGCTTGACCTGCAGACACTGTACCGCACGCGGTACGGATGGCCGCTGCGGCAGGTGCGGATCCCGCAGGCACACCGTGTGACCCGGGGCAGTCCCGCAGTCGTGGTCGCCGTGATCGATCTCGGGTACAACTTCCACCCCCAGCATGCCGGCCACCTGTGGGAGAATCCACAACCCCGGAAGGGCGATGTGCACGGCTGGGACTGCGCCGATGATGACGCCTCGCTCGAACCCACCGGCCCCGACGCCGAGACCGCATACTACCGCGACCATCATGCGTTCATCGTCGGCGAGGTGATCGCGTGTGCGCCCCGGTGCCCGGTGATGATCGTGCGGACCGGCTATCGCGCAAGCCGCGACTGCTGGTGGCAGGCGATTGACTATGCCGTGGCGCACGGCGCGCGGGTGCTGGTGATGCCGCACGGGTTCCTCAGCCACGGTCGGGGCGACGGCGCTCCCCCGCTGTTCTACCGCGGGACCGACTTCAGTTGTCCGCTGGACAACCCGCGGCTGCGCCGGAGTCTGGAGGCGGCCTGGGACGCCGGGTGCCTGTTGTGCTGCGGGGTGGTCGACAACCGCGGTCGCCGCGCCGCCTATGCCACGGCTGCGCTCGATTCTGTGCTGGCGGTCGGCTCGAGCAGTCGCCACGGGGGGGCCGCGAACATCGCGCCGGATGCCGATTACGTTGCGGTTGCCGCTCCCGCCGGCGACCGCGCCACCGACGATGAACTGGACCGCGTCTGGAGCACTGGCGGCCACGGGGGGTATGTGGCCGCCGAGGGCGGCTGCATGGCCTCCGGCTTCGCCGGCGGCGTGGCGGCACTGGTGTGGTCGCAGTTCCCGCAGCTCACGAATGCCCAGGTGCGGCAGGTGCTGTGTAACACGGCTGGGAATGAGCACTGGGATCGCCGGCTCGGCTGGGGGATCCTCGACGCGGCGAAGGCCGTCAGCCTCAAGCCCGAGCAACTGAAACAGGACCTGCGCGTGGAGGCGAAGGCCTGTCGCCTCGAGCGGCCACGCGCGCGGCAACCTGTGCTCCATGTGGCGCTGCGCAACCGTGGCGCCCTCGACATCGCCCGCGCGCTGGTGGTGATCTACAATGGTGATCCGACGCGCCCTGCCGCCCCGCGTGCCACCTGGGAGCGCCCACAGACGCTGCTCACTCGCCAGATGGGCCATGCCGTTGTGCCCGTCCGGGGGCTCCACAGCGCCGGCGTCGCGGTGACGCTCACTGACATCGCGCCGGCGCTGTGGGTCCAGGCCTGCGTCCTGGACCACGGCGGCAGCGACGCGGTGGTTACCCGGCGGGTCGTGTGATGCCCGCCAGATGAACCGCACAGATCAGGAGGTCCTCCATGCCCGGCACCCCGACCGTCACCCTCTGCACCTGGCCCAACGACGCGCCATTCGCGTACTCGATGACGTATGACGAAGGCACGGTGGATGCGCTGGCCAATGCGCTGCCCGTGCACGAGGAGTTCGGCTTCCCGGGGCACGTCGACGTGGTGGCCGGGCAGTTGGGCCGGCAGCGGCACGCCTGTGGCAGCTCGCTCAACGCCTACGTCCACATGGGCGTCGAGGAGCTACGGGTCTTGCTGGCACGGGGGTGGGGGGTAGGCAACCACTCGTGGTCCCACTACGTCTACCCGCTGCAGCCGGGCCTGGACCTGTGGCGCGAGGTGGTGTGGAGCCGGTACCGGCTCGAGGACATGCTCGATCACCCGGTGCGGATCTTCACCCTCCCCAACAACAAGTACAACTACGAGCCGGTGCTGGACCTCGTGAAGCAGCACTACCTGGCCTGCGCCTACATCGATGGGTCCCCCAATCGGGGGGAGTTCGACCTCTACAAGATCGGCAACTACATGGTCGCCTCGGGCGAGATCCATGGCGGCTATGACTGGAAGCGCGAGCTCGGTACCGACCAGCTCGCGCTGGCCTTCCTGCGCGGGTCGTGGCTCTACGAGACCTCGCACCTGGTGATGTGGAATGTACCGCAGGCGCACAAGTGCCTCACTCCGGAGGACCTTACGCGGCGGTTCGCCCGACTGACCGAGATCTCCGATGGGAAGCTGTGGGCGGCGACGCCGGATGATGTGGTCGACTACGTCCTGCTGCGCCGCGGCCTGACGGTGGAGGTGATGCGGACGGCCGCGCGGGCCGTCGAGTTTGAGCTGCGGGGCACATGGCCGGTCGGGGTCGTGAGCAGCCGGATGTCGTTCCGGATTGCGGGGCTGCCGGCGGCGAAGAGCTGCGAGGTCACCTACGTTGCTTCACCCCTCCCGGGCGGGGCACTGCGCGCGCGCGTCTACAGCACGGAGAAGCGCGGCCGCGCCTTCATTGTGACGGCGGACGCGGTGCCGGGCGCGCGCCTGACCGTCCGGGTGTAGATTACAGCTGTGTAACCATCGCTCGCTAGCCCCCTTCATCTTCGCCGGGTATGCTGATCATGGCGGGGGTCACAGCAGCAGTCGTAGCCGTCGTCATCGCCGCTGTGACCTCCGCGCCACAGTCTACCGGGCAGGGTGATTGGGATGGGCAAGCGCGGCTTCACACTCATTGAGCTGTTGGTCGTGATCGCGATCATCGCGATCCTGGCGGCGATTCTGTTCCCCGTGTTCGCCCGCGCACGGGAGAAGGCCCGGCAGACGAGCTGCTTGAGCAACCTCCGCCAGCTTGCGACGGGTGTGGCGATGTACGCCTCGGACAATGACGGGATGATGCCGTGGCAGCAGACGCTTGTCGTGTGGGATGCGCTCGGAACGCTGGGGATGTCCCCGTGGCTGCAAGTGGTCGAGCCCTACGTCAAGAACCGCAATATCTTCAAGTGCCCCTCCGGCCCCGGGGCGACGCTCACCCACTACTCGTTCAACGCGTACGCGATGTCGGTCTCATCTCTCGGAGCCTACACCATCGACTCGGCTCCCGATCCCTCGGCCGCGGTGATGCTGTTCGATGCCGGCGGCACCGATACCAGCTCCTGGTCAGCGCCGGCGGCGGCCGATGCTGACCCGACGAATGAGGGGCAGATTGCGGGCGACGCCAGCAACACCGTGGTGTCGCTCCTGTTTCCCGGGCGGCACAATGGCGGGAATAACATCGCCTTCATGGACGGCCATGCAAAATTGTGGCCGCACATGCCCGCAGGCGAGACGGTGAGCACATACGCCGCTGCGTGCCGCTAGACCGGGCACCGGTCAGTTACTCCCAAAGCTGACCGGGCTCTCCGCTCCCATGGCACCGCGTTCCCCCCTGGCGGTGCCATGGGGGCTTTTCGGGGGGGAGCGACGCTGGCTCCCCCCCATGCCCCCCAGATGCGCCAACTCCGGCCGTGGGAAGCTGTTGCGCGCGGTCGTGCGGAGGGGCCGGACTACGAGGGAC
>CAZIWQ010000847.1:0-3538 GCA_964542355.1 uncultured Armatimonadia bacterium | reverse complement strand
CCTTTCCGGGTCGGTGCCAGACCAGCAGAATCATCCTTAACGGGGCACCAGTGCCGCTTCACGCGTGAACCTGTGGGTTCCCCGAGGGCGGGGCATCCCGCGCCGGTTGGCGGGACGGCGTCTCGCCCAAGTGGAGCCTCTGAGGCCTCTGGCCCCGGCGGGGTCCCGGCCGGGACCCCAAGCCGTTCACGAATCGAGCCGAACACGGGAGCGATGACAATGCGCACTGCAGTGCTGTGCTGTCTGATCTGTGGCCTGGTTGTTGCGATCTCAGGTACTGCGGTCGGGGCGGACGGTGGTCTCCCTCTGCGCGACGGCTACCGCCAGGCGGTCAGCTTCCCCACCGGTGGCTACTGGCCGTGGGAGCGGATGCCCGCCGCGGCGAAGCGGGCCGGCGTGGAGGACAAGTGGGTCTATGCCAGGAGCCTGTTGCAGGAGCTCAAGACCAGGCACCACTGGAACATGGTGTGGGTGCTCAACATCGGCCTCGCCGACGCCCAGCAGCTCCTCACTCTCGCCGACGAGATCGGGATTGCCATCGTCGTGGAGCCCGTACCGATCACAAACCACTTCCTCTGGCAGTCGCATGCCGACCCCGCGGCGTACCAGAAGACCGCGGAGCAGACCTTCCAGGTGATCGGACAGCACCCCTCGCTGGCGGGGTATGTGCTCGTCGATGAGCCCAACGGCCGCCTCATGGGGTTCCTCGAGAACATGCGCCGCGCCCTGCAGGCGCTGGACCCGACGCGGCCCTGCCTCGCGGTAACGATGGTGCGTGACACCGACGGTGCGGCCTACCGCACCGGCCTCCCGATCCTGGTCACGGACTGCTATCCGTTCGCCTACCCCCGCGACCCCAATCTGCCCAACACCCCGACGGCGGGGCGGGCCTACTACCGCCAGACGGCGCAGTCGCTCGGCGCGGTTGCCGCCGCCACCGGCCGACGGCCATGGATCATGCCCCAGATCTTCCAGGATGTCTGGGGGCTGTGGTACTACGACGCCGCTCAGAACGTGGTCGCGGAACCCGGGGCCTACCTCCACTGGCGGATGCCGACGCTGGGCGAGACGCGCTGGCAGATCTGGACCGGACTGGTCAGCAACGTCAAGGGGGTGCTGTTCTACGTGCTGTTCCCCCCGCACAACCCGCGCAAGCCGGGCGAGCCGCAAGCGCAGGTGCAGAAGGCGGGCGAGGGCTGGCCGACCATCTCGCAGCCTCTAGTCTCCAACGCCGGCGACGCCCTGCTCTACCCCGACAGCAAGCCGACACCCCAGATGCTGGCGGCGTCCGAGGTGTTCGGCTTCATCCGCACGCACGCGGACCTGCTCGACCGGCTCCAGCCACTGGACGCGGAGATTGCCTACGCGAGCTCGCCGGTGGTGGTCCGCTCGTTCCTCGACCCCCAGACCGGCGAGGTCTACGCGATGGTGCAGACCGACGAGACCGACCGCGACACGGAGGCGACGGTGACCTTCCTTCCCCCGCTCGCGACCGTGCGCGATCTCGCCACCGGACGCAGCCTCGAGCCGGGCAAGGACCCGCAGGGCCATGCGCAGGTCAGACTGCCGCTGCGCGCCGGTGACGGGGCGCTGCTGGCGCTCGGGCTCGCCGGCAAGACCCGCCCTGCGCTGGTACTGACGGAGGACTTCAGCCTGACCACGGTTCCCCATGCGTTGACGAACGCGCGGCGGATCGTGAGCCGCAAGTCGTTCGGCATGGGATGGGACTACAGCGTCGTGAGCGAACGAGGGACGACAGACCCGGCCGAGCCGGGGCGGCTGACCTGCCAGTTGGTTGGCACCCCCGGCAATCCGCGAGGGGGCGTCATCAACTCCTACCCCAAGGGGGCGACGCTCTACGCGGTGTACGACGGGTCGCTCAAGGGCGAGGATCAGGAGAGCCTCGTCCTGGCCGCCTCCACGGACGGCACGCAGTTCACCTGGCTGGCGACGGGAATCCCGAGCTTCCCGGTGCAGTTGCCGGCGACGGTCAAGGCGTTGCGGTTCGAGCTGAAGCCCGGCGCCGAGCTCCGCCGCTTCGACGTGCTGGCAGTGCCGAACGCGCCGACGGGTGAGAAGTAGCGCGGATCCGCGTGCGTCACGAACATCGCGGGGCTCGCCTACCCCGCCGGGGCCACCGGCCCCGGGGCCCGTTACTCGCCCCTTCGCGGCGCGCAGCGGCTGCGCGCCGCGAAGGGGCGTCCGCGTTTGCTATCCCGTCGCTGCCGGGGGCTCCGTGGCCTCCGCCGCCGGCCCGCGGTTGATGCGCCCCCCGCACTCCGCACAGAAGGCCCCCTCCCCGGCGGCCACCTTACCACACTGCGAGCAGCGCGGCACGAACTGGCCGCACGACTGGCAGAACTGCTGATCGGGCGTGAGCGCCGCCCCGCACTTGGCGCACTTGGGCCCCGCCGCCGGCGCAGACACGGCTGCGCCCGACACCGGGATTCCCGCACTCGCCGCGGCCGCCGCGGCCTCGGCCTCGGCCTCCTCCGCCGGGTGCTCCTCGTGCGCCAGCTCCGCCTGCAGCTCGGTGATCTTGCCCTCGGCTGCCTGAATGCTCTCCGCGAGTTGGTTGAGCTCCCCATCCGTGAGCTTCCCGCCGGCCCGCAGTGCCAGCGCCCGCTTGCCAGCGGCCAGTGTGAACTTGTCGATATCCTCCTTCAGCTCGCCGATCTCACGGTTGAGCCGGAGGATCTCCATCTGTCGCGACGCGGCGGTGCTCACCGACTCGGCCGCTGCGCCGAGGCCCTTCTTCACACGGTCCAGAAAGTCCATGCGGATCGCCTCCCTTTCACTACCAGATTGCCCATCTGCCGGCCGGACTCCTTCTTTCGCGCTCAGGACTCATCGAAGGCCACCGCCCCCCGGGCGGCGAATGCCCACTGCCAGATGCCAGGCGCCAGATGTCGCCGTCACAGGAGACCACCATGCCAGCGTATCTCGTTGCGATCATCGAGGTCACCGATCCCGCACGCTTCGCCGAATACGTGAAGGCCGTCCCGGCGGTGATCGCGAAGTTCGGCGGCAGCTACCTCGCCCGCGCGGGCACTACTGAGATTCTCGAGGGGGCATCCGCGAACAGCCGTGTGATCGTCATCGAGTTCCCCTCCTTCGAGCGCGCCAGCGCCTTCTACCACTCGGCGGACTACCAGGAGGTCAAGAAGCTGCGCCTCGGCGCGGCCACCGGGTCGCTCGTCATCGTCGACGGCGTCCCGCCACAGATCATGCAGTGACTATAGGAGCGGCCGAGAAGCCGTTCTGAGGCCGCGAAGCCACGCCAGAATGGCTCTCGAGGGCACTCAGCCTTGCACAGAAAGGGATCGATCCACAGTGAAGCGACTCACCGCACAGCACGGCATCATCTGTCGGCTCCCGGGCGAACGCCTCGGCTACTTCGGGTGGCCCTCCGTCGCGCGACTCGACGACGGCATGCTCGTCGTGGCCAGCTCCGGGCTACGCACCGAGCACGTCTGCCCCTGGGGCAAGACCGTCTTGAACGTGAGCACCGACGACGGAGCGACGTGGTCACCACCGC
>CAZIWQ010000846.1:0-3561 GCA_964542355.1 uncultured Armatimonadia bacterium | reverse complement strand
GATGCCCACGGAGGTCTTCCCTCCCACCTACCGGCAGAGGCTGTTGGGGGAGAAGAACGCGGCCGCGGCCGCGATCGCGCGGGCCGACGAGTATCTCAAGACCCCGGCGCAAGTGTGGTGCGACCGATTGCCGGTGCGGGTTGGCGTCGGCTGGACCTTCGTCCCCGGCAGCACCGACCAGTGGAATGTCACGTGTCCCTACTGCCGGCGGCCCGCGCGGTTTGAGAAGGTCGATGTCTACGGCGGAACGGCCACGATGGCCTGCTGCCGAGCCACCGTCTACGAGGACCCCACCCGCTACCCGGCGGGCGACCCGGGCAAGCCGAACAAGTCGTTCCGGATCCGGCACCTCGATGGGAAGCTGGTCGAATACCCCTACTATGAGTTCGCGGACCGCTTCCCCCGCGACCAGGTCTGGACACCGTGGTCGCCATCCGATGGCGGCAAGAAGCACGAGGTGTTCATGGCCGACGGCCAGATCAGGCAGGAGCGTCTGAGCACACTCATCACACGCGTCATCCCGGACCTGGGCTGGGCCTATTTCCACACCGGCGACGAGAAGTACGCCACCGTGCTGGCCGCGATGTTCGACCGGCTCGCCGATCTCTATCCCGGCTGGCCGCTGTGGCTGCCCTATAGCGGCCACCACGGGTTCGCCCGCAACCAGGCCGGGACCGGGATCCTGACGCGCGAGGAGTTCGACGCCGCCCCCCGGCCGCTGCGCTGGGGGACTCAGTTCTGGAACAGTTGGGATCGCTCGTACGGGTTCGGCCATGGGAAGCTGGGGGCGGTGATGCCCCATTACGAGATGGGGCTGAACGCCGGCCTGGTGAAGGCGTACGCGGCGATCCGGGGCTCCACGCCCGCCAAAGCCTACAGCCAGGCCAAGTACGGCGATCCGGACCGGCTCGACCAGCGGGTGATGCGCGACGTCTTCGGCGAGATGGCCCGGCTGATGAAATGCTACGAGCCGTGGTGTGGCAACTACACCCAGGCGTGGTTTGAGGGCGGCATCTTCCTCTCCCTGCTGACCCGGGACCGCTGGTTCTTCGACTGCACCAACGAGCTGATGGAACGGTCGCTGTACGACGAGTGCTATGCGGACCATGCCACGACCCAGGGCTCGGCCAGCTACTGGAGCATGGTCCTGTATCCGCTCATCCAGGCGTTCGAGCTGCGGGCCAGCCTCTACGATCCCGAGGTGAAGCAGCGACATCCCCGCCTGGCCTACTTCCCCACCGCGGACGCGCTCCAGCTCACGCTCAGCTCCACCCGGTGGACCATTCCCGCCTTCGGTGACACCTGGAACCCGCTGTATCCCACCGGTCAGCGCCTCGAGCCGAAGCCCCCGGAGGCCTTCGCGACCACGCATTTCCCGCAGTTCGGCGTCTCCATGCTGCGGTGGGGGCAGGCTGACGGCCGCCGGCAGGAGGGGTGCCTGAACTACCAGCGCGTCTCCGGCCATACCCACAACGACACCCTCAACCTCGAGCTATTCGTGGACGGCCTCCCGGTCTTCTGGGACATGGGTTATGGCAACGGGGCGGGCGACTCCGACCCGGAGCGGAACCCGAAGATCAAGGAGCTCCTCGAAGCCGGCTATCCGCGTCCCGTCTTCGCGACGGGGCCCTTCTGTCAGAACGGTCAGGGCCAGATCCCCAGCGGCCATTGGTGGACGGCCGAGTGGAACCAGCAGGCGCCGGCGCACTGCACCGTCATGGTCGACGAGCAGCCCCCGGTGGATGCCTGGACGCATGCGACGGCCGGGACACCGGTCACCTTGCTGGGTCCCGGGACGACACCGCCAGAGAGCCGTCTGCTCGAGGTCCTGGACGTGGCGGCCGAGGGCACCTTCGCGGCGAGGAAACTTGACGTCGGCCAGTACCGGCGCACGCTCCTGACGGTCCGGACACCGCAGGGGGGCGGGTACCTGGTGGACATCTTCCGGGTGTCGGGTGGCCGGAAGCATGAGTTCTACTACCACGCCATCTCCGAGCAGGCGACGACGGACCTGCCCGCCGGCACGCCGCTGCCGGGGACGCTGGCCGGCTACCGCGACAGCACGCTAGCCCAGCCGGAGAAGATGAGAGAGATCGAGAACCCCACGGCGCTGCAGACCACCGCCTGGTCGCAGGGGTACCGGCACATCGGCGACCTCAAGCGCATCGACGAGGAGCCACCGGCGTGGAGCCTGACATGGACTTACGACCCCGCCCTCTACGCCCCCCGCACACCCGGCGGCCGCGAGCGCGTGGCACACCTCCTGGACAAGCAGAAGCCCGTGGCCCTGGCCATTCACGGCGTCCGCCAGCCGGGCACGGAAGCGCAGGCCTGGCTCTGGCGTGCCCGGGGGCTCCTGACCGGACACCTCAACGAGAAGCTGAAGGACGGCACCGTGATCAGCTCCTACGGCGGCACCTTCGGGTTCGTCGGCGGGCTCGACATGCTCATCGAGGAGCGCCGCGGCTCAGCAGGCCTCAGATCCAGCTTCGTCCATGTGCTCGAGGGGTATCGGGCCGACCTGCCCGGTGAGGTCGCCGCAGTGCGCAACCTCACCTGCGACGATCTGCCCGCCGGCGGAGTCGCGCTACAAGTCAAGCTTGCGAGCGGCCATACGGACTACGTCTTCTGCCTGGCGGACAGCGGAGAGGTCAAGGGCGAGGACTTCAGCTTCTCCGGCCGCTATGGCATCGTCCGGCGCGACGCCGACGGCAAGGTGGTGGCTGCCTGCCTCCTGCGCGGCTCCACGGTGAAGCTGGGCAACTTCGAGCTCGCGGCGGTGCCGGAGTACCGCTGCCGGGCAGTGCGCTTTGAGGGAGACCTCGCCGGAGACCGCTCGCGAGTCGGGATCGTCGTCACGTCCGACCAGCCGCTACCCACCGGTACGACACTGGCGGGGAACTCGGTGCAGGTCGTCTCGCCGGACGGCTGGACCGAGGTCTACTTCATCGAGTCCGTGCAGGCCACTGGGGAGGGCGAGTACCGCCTGGCGCTGCAGGGCCACCCAACCTTCATCCTCGACTTCCTCACCGTCGGTGACCCGGATGGGGACGACCCCCGGGCGTTCTATCCACTGGAGAAGGACCTGAGCAAGGCCGCGCTGGGCGCGCTGACCTTGCAGAACGTGAAGCTGGTGCGGCTGAGCGATGGACGCACCTTCCCCGTGGACGTGCGGTTCATCCAGCATCCCGACTGGCGCGAGCGCGTCGTCTTGCGCGAGGCCGCGACGCCCTACCAGAGCAGCGGACTGCAGCGGGGGGACCAGTGCATCCTCGTGCGGCACGAGCCGGGCGACCGCGTGGTGATCCCCCTGCGGGCCGTTCAGCAGATCGGGGGGCGATAGCCCTCGTGGCTGTGGGGGCAGCCTCCGCGAACAGGTCACTGCGTGGGGGCCGGCTCCCGCAAAGCGGAACGGTCGCCGCGTAGGTCGAGCGTCTCGACGCCGCCGTGTTTCGCGTCGTCCGGCGGTCCTGTCATCCTGAGCCCAGACCGCGCAGCGGTCTTCTGGCGAAGGATCAGCATCAGCCGGAGGCGCTTGCATGCGGAATGTGATCCTTCGTC
>CAZIWQ010000845.1:0-3562 GCA_964542355.1 uncultured Armatimonadia bacterium | reverse complement strand
ATTGCCGTAGGCACCCAGGTAGTCCCAGCGTAGCGTGTCACTGACGAGAAACAGCAGGTTCATGGTTCCTGACCTCGTGATGGGGATGGCCCGTGCCACGCGGGCTCAGCGGTTCTGCGGCCGAACGCTCAGCGATGCTCAGGACGATGCGTCGTGCTCACGGCCGTACCGGTAGCTTGCGGCCGAACAACACTCCGCCCAGGTGGTACAGGTTCAGCACCGAGTAGACGGGCGTGAGAGCCATACCGATATAGCCCCAGTAGCCAACCACGAGCATCGTCGCATTGAAGGCCAGAGCCGTCTTCACCGCGCAGGGCACACAGAAGTTGCCCTCCCTGCGCGTCTCGTAGCGGACATGGAACAAGCTGACGTTCCGGCGTAGGAGAGCGTAGGCGGTCGGCGCGGTCTCCGATCCGCACACCGCGCACGCCGACCGTCGGGGGGCATCGATCGCGTCGACCGTCAGCTCGAAGCACTCGATGCCCAGGGAGCGCAGCCTCGTGGTCACCGCGGCCTGGCTTGCGGCGCGAACCTGCTCGCGCGCCATCGCCGCCTGTTCCGGGCTCAGCTTGAGCCCCGCGACCGCTTCCCCCACCCATGCCCCGAGGTTGGCAGGTAGGAGTGCAGTGACCATCTCAGCGAGGTTGGCGCGCGCGAACAGGGCCTGCCGCTGACCGTCACCGGTCAACGTGGGGAATGCGCGCTGTGCTTCTGAGCCCTGCTGCGCGGCAGCATTCCGCGCCCACCCGAGCATGGCGGCGATGAACACGGCGGGATCAACTACGCGCAACGACGCCCGCCCCCGCATCATGCAGAACGCCAGACCGTGCGGCCGACTACGCGAGACAGCGACATCCTGCTGCCACAACACTCCCCCAACTCGACCGGTTCGGACCAGGTAGACGGTCGCGTCCACGGTGTGGGCGGTGTCGGTCTGCATCTTGACCTTGGCTGACAACAGCGGCAGCGAAGCCGGCGTTGCCGAATATGTGCCCCCCTGGAGCACATCCAGGGGGTGTCCCCGGTAGACCACGACTGCCACGTGGGCGGGTGGAACACTGATCGTGGAGCCAACGGGCAATCCGGCGATCGCGGTCACATCGTAAGGTGTGACCAGACTGGAGGCGGGCACGCCACGCTCATTCGTCTGCACAGACATCGCCCCTTGAGGTGATCTCCGCGGTCTTCAGTCCATCGCGCCGGGGCCCCGGCCTCGGCCCTACCTCGCCTCGATCCGACCGACCCGGGGCAGTGCCATGCTGAACTCCACCATCTCGCCCTCGGTGCCGAAGTACCCGCCCCAGCCGACGCGCACCTCGGTCACCGCCCCGAGGTCCAGCTTCCCATCCGGGTCTTTGGACCACCCCGCGAGCTGCAGCGCACTCACCGGGACGAAGGCCTCGCACCGGCCGGCCACACCCAGCGCACAACCGGTGCTCGCGAGGTACTCGCCGCCATCGCGGTCGCGCACGACGACCAGCAGCTCTGTGGGGGGCCGCTGACCGGGCGGAACCCACGCCTCCACCGCCAGGCAGTGCATCCCACTCATGTCCACGCCCTGTGGGTAGCGCAGACACGCGAACAGGAAGGTGTCCACCTTGCTCTTCGTGAGCGTGCCGACCATTCGCCAGGCGGGGGCATCGGGGCGGCTGTGGTCGGCATCAACCGATGACTGCCCCTTCACGAACTCCCCCGCGCTGATCACCGGCTCAGCGGGCGGGAGCGGTGCGAACGTCATGTTCGGGAGGGCCTCACCGGCGGCCGCCCGGTTGCGCCGCGGCGTCTGTGCCTGCCGGAACCGCAGCAGCGTCGCGCCGTAGGGCGGCAGGTTGATTGTCACACGCTCCGGCGCTGCTACCGGCGTGACGTGGCCGGTTGCGGGGTCCCACTGCTCGCCCGCACCCGTCGCACACAGGGATACCTCGCCGGTCCACGGCTCGGCGCTGTCATTGATGACGAAGTACACCTCGTGGCCGTCGATGCGGCGATGGGTAGCGCGCAGCGACGCGCCGGCTCCCGTCCGGACGTCCGCCTCGAGCAGCCCGTCCATCACAGTGGGCAGGAGGGCCCCCGATCCTGCCGGCAGGTAGACCCCGGCGCCGCCGTTGGCGTTGGTGGTCGCCCCCGGCCCGGTCGGCGTGCCAAAGACCTCGCGCGCGAGAGCCTGCACCGCGGGCGAGGGGAACTCGCGCTCGCTGTTGGCGGGCAGTGCCCCGAGCGCAATCACGACGCCGCCCTGCCGCCAGAAGCGGGCGAGGTTCTCCCAGGCTGCCAGCGGCAGCGTATCGGTGTGGGGCAGCACCACGACGCGCCAGCGCAGGTTGCCGTGACACAGCGCCCCCGCCGTGACCTGCGCCGCCGCCAGGGCCTGCCCATCCACGTAGGTGAAGTCGCGCCCGGCACCGTAGAGGCTGTGCGAGGCCCCGTAGTAGGCCTTCTCGACCTGCATCGCCCCGCGCGACTCGGCGGCCCACTGGTGTGAGGGGGTGAAGTGGGTCCACAGCGTCTCCGCGGGGTACAGGAGCGCGATGTCGGTGACCTGGTGCCCGCCGGCGAGCATGGTGCAGCAGCGGCCGATGTGCTCGTTGAGCCGCCGCAGCGCTGCGCCCGTCAGTCCGCCGAAGCTGTAGTAGCTGGTGATCACGTTCACTCCGCCGCAGATCAGGCGGTGGCACGTGCCCCGGATCTGCTCCTCACTCACCGGCACGACCGGCCGCTTGTCGCCGGCGGGGCGGTAGCGCTGCGCATGGTCCGAGGTCTCGCTCATGACCACCGTCTTGCCGGTCAGCTCCGCGGCGCTGGCCAGTAGCCGGGCCGCAGTCCACGGCACCTGCTCGGGGAGGCTGGTCAGGCAGTCGATACTGGGCGCATCGAGCCGCCGAATGCAGCGGAAGAAGTCGCCGTAGAGCGGGGTGTGGGCCGCGATGGCCTCCTCGGCCAGCAAGTGGCCCCCGGAGCGCACGTTGTGCTGGTGGCACCAGTCCTGGATCTGGCCGAAGAAGCTCTCCGCCACCAGCTCACCGACGGTCTGCCAGTAGTCATAGCGAGCCTTGAGGCTCTGCGGCCCGGCATCCGCGACCAACCCGGGGAGGTAGGGCTCCAGGGCATACCCGCGCCGCCGTGCAAACTCGTCCGCGAACGCCGGTGACCACGGCAGCGGCCGGTAGGGCATGCGGCGCAGGAACACGCTCATCAGCGACGGCTCGTCGGTGAACGTCGAGATGAACGTCTTCCCCAGGTCCGCGCCGAAGTGCTCGGCGTAGCGCTGGTGGGTCACCTGCAGGAAGCGCGCGGTCGGCGCGGGCATCAGCAGGTTGATGTAGGGGATCTTCTCGTGCAGGCTCAGTTGAGCATGGGTGCCCTCATAGAGGCGAGCCTCGGTGATCACCATCACGTGCCAGTCCCCGACCGGCGCCTGCCACGTGAGCTTGCCGTCGGCGATGTGCGCCGTGAGCGGCACCGCCTGTGCGAGGTCGAGCACTCCGTCGCGGAGCGGGTATGCGGCCGCACTGCGCAGCGTGCCGGGGGGGGCCGTGAGCGTCACCTCGCCCTGCTTGACCAC
>CAZIWQ010000844.1:1236-3563 GCA_964542355.1 uncultured Armatimonadia bacterium | reverse complement strand
TCGCGCGCAACGGAATCGTAGATCATGCTGAGAACCTCCAGTGGCTGGTGTGCGGGCTGCGCCCGTGCGGCATTCGGCTACAGGGCTATGGCGCTACGCCCGTAGCCCGGCCTCGGTGGCGACCTCGACCATGGCCTTGAGATTGTCGAAGCGCGTGTCGGTGGGGACCTCATCCGCGGTGCCCATGATGTAGCCCCCGCCCGCCATGGCCTCGTCCAGGCAGCGGCGGGCCTCGGCCCGCGCCTGCTCCACAGTGCCACGGGCCAGCACCACGCAGTCGAAGTTACCCATGATGCAGATCTTGTCCCCGTAGAGGCGCTTCGCCTCGCCGAGCGAGAGGTCGCCCTCGTTGGGCTCGAAGCTCGCGACCATGTGCGGGCGAGCATTGACCAGCGTCGGCATCACCTTGCGCATGCGGCCGAGGGTGTAGAAGCTGATGAACTTGCCCGGGACGTCACGGACGAGGGCGCACATCCGCGCCAGCTCCTCGCCCAGCCACTCGTCGAACAGCTCGGGGCCCAGATTCATCCCGGTGGCCCAGCAGATGTCATAGAAGCCGACCTCGGCGGAGGTCAGCAGGAACGACTTGACGGCATTCTCGTACAGGCCGATCGCCAGCTCGTGGGCGCGGCGAATCAGGTCGGGGCAGTCATACAGGTCATACATGAAGTTCTGGTAGCCCCGCTGACCGGCGACCATCGTGAACGCCGAGCCGATCCCCACACTCGGCACGCCGTCCTCCCCCATGACACGGACGGCCTCCTCGACATGCGCGCTCCCCTGCGGCCGGGCGGTCGCCAGTTGCTGCTCCCACAGGTCGATGAAGACCCGCCAATCCGCGGGCTGCTTGACATAGTACTCGGTGGTCTTGGCGACCAGCGGGTCATGCGGGAGTGACCCCCGGTCCGTCGTGGAGGTGAGGTCACCGTAGGGGCTGTGGAGAGTCGTGCGGACAACCTGGTGCGGCGGGTCATCGACGAGGGGTTCGGAGGTGTACTCATACCCGGGCACCGGGTCGCAGGTGTAGCCGATCCCGATCGGGCCGCGGAAGTGGCACGAGCCGATCTCACGGTGGCACTCGAACACGGCCCGCCAGTCGTGGCGGCCGAGCCGCGCCTGCGCATAGCGGCAATGGATCAGGGGCGCCACCGGTACGACATCAGGCGTGCCGAGGCGAAGCGCCGTCAGGAAGCGTTCCTTGTGGGTCACGGGGCAAGACCTCCCGGCGTGAAGGCTGGTTGCGGCCCCACAGCGGAGCGGTGGGGCACAGGAGCGGGTCCCTCGTGCACGCGAGCTATTCCGCGCCGTGCGCTCGCCCTCCTGCCGCAGAAAGGAGATGTCGAGTGCAGCGCGAATGAAGAGATCAGGTTGGCTTGCTGCGAGCGCGTTGCACTCCCCGTCGCGGCAGGGGAAAGGAGGTCCCGTGGCCCCACAGATTGCACCCTTCAACTGGCGCCGACACTCGCGCGAAGTGCTGGAGTTCCAGCGCGAGATCTACGAAAGCAACTTCCCGGGCTTCGTGGTGGATGAGCAGTTCCTGCGCGATTACGCCTCCCAGATGCGACGCTCACTGAACAATCCGGCGGAGGGGTTGTTTGTACTGGAGGAGGCAGACCACCGCCCCTGTGGGTTCCTGTGGCTGTCGCTGATTTCCACGATGGTGGACGCCTGCGTGGGGTATATTCGCAACATCTATGTTGACAGGGGTCTGCGGGGCCAGGGGCATGGCCGCCGGCTGCTGGCGCTCGCGGAGGATTGGTGCCTGCGCCGGGGGGTTACCCGGCTGGCCCTCGACGCAAGCTGCTGCAACACTCGCGCCGTCGACCTCTATCGCCAGTCCGGTTTCGAGACCGTGCGGGTGCGGATGGAGAAGTCGCTGGTAGGCGGCGCAGAGGGCCACTTCGCCGACGAGCTGCGGACGCTACTGGGAGAGGACGGTGCCTCGTTTGACCCCGGACACACATTCCCCTGAGGAGCAGCAGATCGCTGACGACCTCGCCCGGGCGACGATGCTGGCCGATCGGGGCCGCTATGACGAGGCGCGGGCGCTGTGCCGGGAGGTCGTGAGTCAGCATGCCAGCAATGCCCGCGCGCACGCCACGATGGGAGATGTCTACGCCGCCGAAGGCCTGTGGAACCAGGCGGTTGACTGGTACGAGTTAGCGCTGAACCTGAGCTTTGACCCGACAGTCATGGAACGGCTGGCCGCGGCCCGCGGACGCGCGATCCGGGCCGGGGTCGCCGGCCCCGTCGGGCCGCAGATCGCCATCCCGGCGCCGGCGCCGCACACCGAGGCGCCGGTCGCGCGCCAGCATACCCTCGCGATC
>CAZIWQ010000844.1:0-1224 GCA_964542355.1 uncultured Armatimonadia bacterium | reverse complement strand
GTCATCGCCGGCGTCGTCGTGGTCTCGCTGCTGGCGTTCGTGCTCGTGCGCGGGCTCTCGAGCCCACGCGGTACCGCGCCGGATTCCGGACCGACGCGGGACCGGCTCCGGTCGGCGCGGTCCGGCCCCGGGGCGCCCGCGACCGATGCCCCGGCCGGCATGCCTGGTGGCGTGCCCGGCGGCGTGGACAGCGGCGGTGCGAGCCAGGCGGGACCCCTGCTGCCCGGCGACGGTCAGACGCCCCCCGCGGTCCGCTACACCGGGCGCCCGCCCGTTACCGCAACGACCACCACCACTCGGCCGGGGGCACCCGCACGCACGCGGGCGCCGATGGTCGAGGTCTCCAGCGGGCGCGACCAGCGCATCGTCTCCACGGTTCACCGCCTGACCCTCAACAAGGAGTCCACGCTCGGCCAGGCCCCCGCGTCGATGGCGCTGGATGATTACTCCGGGATCGGCATTCTGAGCATCCAGGCACCGCTGAGCGACAACCTGGCCGACCTCGAGCAGAGCCTGCTGCAGACGGCGTTCCGCTCGGCGGCCGCGGCGATGCATGCCGACCCGAGCCTCAAGACCCTCGTCATTCGCTGCATCGCCCGCATCCCCGATCAGACCGGCGAGCCGGAGGATGTCGTCGTCTTCCGCGCCACGGCGGTGCGCGACGTGCTCCAGTCGTGGATTCAGAGCAACACTCCGCCGACCCTGGATCAGCTCCGAGGCAACCTGCTTTCCGGGGTCTGGTGGAACCGAGAGGCGATTGGGCGCTACCTGAACACGCGCAGCGGCAGCAGCGAGACGCGCACACCCTGACGCCGCGACCGTCCCGGTCGGCGGGTCTTGTCGAGCGAGACGACGCCGCTGTTTTTCGGCCGCTCTGTCGGTAGCCGCGCGAACCGCGCCTGCAGGTCACTGTCATCCTGAGGAGCGCTCGCGGCTTCGAAGAAGCCGCAGCGACGAAGGATCACATTCCGCATACAAGCGCCTCCGGCTGATGCTGATCCTTCGCCCGAAGACCGCGCCGCGGTCTGGGCTCAGGATGACAGTCTCGTCGAACGGCGCAGAAAACAGCGGCGTCGAGACGCTCGACCTACGCGGCGACCGTCCCGCCCTGCGGGATCCGGCCCCTCCAGTCGCATGCCACGGTCACTGGCAGCACATTCGGCTGGAAGAGCGGCCGAAAAGTCGTTCTGAGGCCGCGAAGCCACCCCAGAACGGCTCTGGAGG
>CAZIWQ010000843.1:0-3566 GCA_964542355.1 uncultured Armatimonadia bacterium | reverse complement strand
CCAGCTTCTCGGTGTCATAGACGAGGCTCGTGGCCGCGCCACCGTCCTCGGCCCGCGACACCCGCTGCATCCGGCTGTTGTACAGGTTGTCGAGAGTGACGTCTGGCGCCTGGATGCGCGTGAGCGACTCGTCGACGTCCCAGGTGTAGTACGTCCACCCGGTGGCATCGTGCTTCGTCGCCATCTCCCCGTCTGCGGTCCACGTGTAGTACGTCGCGTCGCCGCCCAGCACCCGCTGCGTCTCAAGCTGGTTCAGGTTGTTGTAGTCGTAGTAGGTGACGGCTCCGTTGAAGGTCTTGCGCAGCCGGTTCCCGGCGGCATCATACTCGTAGTCGAAGGCATAGAGCGGCACGCCGCCGCCGGAATGCCAGTCCTCGCCGGTGAGGCGTCCCGCGGCGTCGTAGGAGTAGTCGATGCGGGTGCCGTCCTCACGCACAATGCGCGTCCGCTGCCCGTCGCCGTCGCATGTGTAGTACAGGCTCTGGAGCAGCCCGGCGGGGCCGAGGTGCAGGATGCTGGTGACCTGCCCGGCAGCATCGTAGCTCTGGTAGGTCGTCACGCCGTTCGGCAGGAGCTTCGCAATCTCGCGCCCGAGTGTGTCCCGCTGGTAGCACGTCGTCCGGTCCCACGGGTCGGTCAGGCTGGCGAGCAGGTTCCGCGCGTCATAGGCATGGTAGGTCACGCGCCCGGCCCAGTCGGTCGTGCTGTCCAGCCGGCGGCAGTCAGGGGAAAGCACAACGGCCCGCCGTCAGCCGTTCTCAGGCTGCAGCGGGCCGTCAATAAGATGCTCGGCAGTCCCCGCACGCATAGCGTCTCCCCCGACGTCGCCATGCAGAACCACGTCAACTGGTCTTGCCAACTTCGACTGTACACATTACGGGGCCGGGTGTCAACAGCAGACACGCGGCATGTCGAAGAGAAGTTGGCCGCCCCGCTATCGGCAAGATAGGGACCGTAGCGGGACGTACAGACCCGCCGAGCGCCCCCGGTGCGGCATCAGCGGTCGTCGGCGGGACCGGGCGTCAAACGGAACGGCAATGACGGCGGCACGCGCCCTACAGACGACACGGTAACGGCGGCGGGGCACAAGTCCCCGCCCTACAGACGACACGGCAACGGCGGCGCGGTACAGGCCCGCGCCCTACAGACGGCACGGCAACGGCGGCGCGGTACAGGCCCGCGCCCTACAGACGGCACGGCTGCCGCGAACGGAGACGAGGCGCCTTACTCCGCGTCGGCCGCGATCTTCACCCACAGCTTGCGCTCGCGCGGGCCGTCGAACTCGCAGAAGTAGATCCCCTGCCACGTCCCCAACAGGAGCGCGCCACCCTCGGCCAGAACCTGCAGCGAGTGACCGACCAGCGTGGCCTTGATGTGCGCGTCCGAGTTACCCTCGGCATGCCGGTAGAATGTGGTGTGGTGAGGCACAAGCTGAGTGAGTCCGTCGAGGATGTCGGTGACCACATCGGGGTCGGCGTTCTCGTTGATCGTGATCGCCGCGGTCGTGTGAGGGACGAACAGGGTGACAATCCCGCTGCGTACACCGGAGGCGGCCAGCGCCTCGGATACCTCGCGGGTGACGTCGATGAACTGCTCGCGCGAGGAAGTTGTGACCGTGAGTCGTGATACCATGTGACCAGACCTTTCGTGTGCGACACAAGGGGAGAGACGCCATGCCCGTCGATTACCGGCCATTCCGCAACATCCGGAGCCTGGACGATCTGTTGCTCGTCGAGCGCGAGTGGACGGCGCGTGGGGTGAGTGTGAAGCTCCCTCCGGCTCCTTATTATGCAGAAATCTGCGCCTGGGTCAATGTGCGCTGTGCGGAAGACGACCTGGTGCGAGGGACGGAACAGACGCTGATGGCGGGGATGCTCGGGGGTGACACGGCATGGCGCCTGCTGCTGACGCCGCACGGGTACCTGCGCTTTGAGGCGGGGCAGGGCGATGGCCGCCTCGCGGCCGACGCGGTGCTGCCGGTGCATGCGTGCGTGGACGCTGGCCATGAGTTCCGCCTCGGGGTCGCCCTCAGCAACTATGCGTGGGCGCTTCGCGATACACCGTACGCGGAGGAGGCGCGGGACTACTCGCACGTGCAGCTCCTGGCCGCCCGCGGCCGTGCAGCCCCGCTTGAGCTCATCGGGGGCGGCGGCATCCGCCTCCCCACCGAGCTGGCGCCGGTTCCCGACCATCTCCTCGTCGGTGCCAGTGCCGGGCGCACCTCGCGGTTCACCGGCAGGATCGTGCGCGTGACCGCGCTCAACACCGGACGCCTGGCGCTCGTGGGAGCGCGGGGGGCACACAGTGCCGCCCGGTTCCTGCCCCCGCTGCCGGGAGGGGGCGGCTTCGCCCCCCGCTGGGTGAGCGAGGACACGGTGGAGGTGTGCACCTGGCCGGAGTTCAGCCAGACCGCCTCCTACTGGGTGTTTCTCAAGCTCAACGCTGTGCAGCGCGCACCGAAGTGGCTGCGTGTCCATACGATCGCCCATGGCGGCCCCAACATGACGCCGACGTTCTTCTGGAGCTCCGACCGGAAGCGCTGGCGGCGGATCGTGCCTTCCCGCATTCACCTGCCGACACCGGGTCACGAGTTCACGGTCGAGTTCGAGGTCACGCCGGCCATGGCGCGCGGCGGCTACCTGGCCAGCGGTCCTGTATTCGGCGACGAGGAGCGCGAGGCGCTCCTGCAGTGGGCGCAGGGCCGCCGCCACACCACAGTAGGCGAGATCGGCCGGTCGGTGGAGGGCCGACCGATCCATGCGATCCGCGTCGGACCGGCAGGGCCGACCCCCCACGGCGTGGCCGTCGTCTGCGGGCAGCACTCGCCCCTTGAGATCATGGGCGGGCGCGTGATCGAGCCGATCATCCGCCGACTGCTGCGCACCCCGCAACTGCTGCGTGCCTGCAGCTTCCACTTCATCCCGACGGTTAATGTCGACTGCGCCCACTATGGTGGCAACGGGCTGAATGCGAATTCGCGCAACACCAACCGGCACTGGTTCGATGACATCCAGCCCGAGAACGCGGCAGTGCGGGAGTACTTCGATGCCCTGCGGCAAGCGGGGCAGCGCTTCGACTTCGCGATCGACATCCACGCCGGCGGGACGTTCCGCAACCACGTCCTGATGCCGATGGGACCGGGCGAGGGGCAGGAGCTGAGCGCGAGTGAGGCGGCGGAGCAGGAGCTGTGGTGCGAAGCACTCGAGCGCTACGCCGGCCTGCGGAAGGCGGACGGCTGGCCCCTGCCGCAGCTCAGGCTGCGGGCCAGCGACTACTTCCATCAGGTCCACGGCTGCCCGGCGTTCTGCCTGGAGCTGAGCTCGTGTAGCTACTTCGACCCGGTGGCGCAGCAGACACGAGTGTTCGGGACGCCGGCGTTCGAGCGTGTGGCGGAGGGGCTGGTGCGTGCCTGGGAGGAGCGGCTCTCGGGCTGAACTCACGGATTGGTGCTCTGCTGAGGATGGTTCCATGGGCCATGGTCCGCATGCAGACCCCGACCGTAGGGCCTCGAGTAGGGCCGTTGGTCGTAGAGCCCCTGAAAGGGGCGCCATACTTTAGCCACGGGC
>CAZIWQ010000842.1:0-3569 GCA_964542355.1 uncultured Armatimonadia bacterium | reverse complement strand
CACATTCCGCATACAAACGCCTTCGGCTGATGCTGATCCTTCGCCCGAAGACCGCATAGCGGTCTGGGCTCAGGATGACAGGCAGGCGGAACGACGCAAGAAACAGCGGCGTCGTCTTGCTCGACACGGCGCCCCCGCCGCCGGTCACTTGCCGCTGCGGACGATGACGTGGGTGCCGGCAAGCGTCGCCGAGGTGCCCACCGCGGCCGAGATGTCGCGCAGGCGGCGGGCGATCTTCAGGGCGCGCGCGGTCGCGGGGTAGATCGGTCCCATCCGCTCGCGCGAGATCCATATCGGCGTGGCCCGGATCTGCCAGGCGCCGCCCGGCTTGTACCAGATGTCGAAGATGGCGCTCTCCATCCGCTCGCCCTCACGCTGGTCGAACACGAAGTTCCCCATGCTATAGAGGATCGGGCGGCCCCGGTAGATGCCAATCCCCTGCAGGGTGTGGGGGTGATGGCCGAGGATGCAGTCGGCGCCGGCATCGATGAGGGCGCGGGCCGTGTTGCGCTGGCGGGAATCCGGCAGCGTCTGGTATTCCTCGCCCCAGTGAATAGAGACGAACAGCAGATCACATTGTTTCCGGGTGCTGGTAACCTGCTCGCAGGCGGCCTGCCGATCGGGCCTGATCTTGGAGTACGACCCGTGCTCGAAGCTGAGATCGGTGTAGGCCAAGAAGCCGACCTTGAGCCCGCCGCTGTTGAGAAAGGTGGGCTCCCAGCCTCGCTCGCGCTCGCGCCGGGCACCGACGTAGGCGATGTGGTTGGCCTCGAGCGTTGCGAGGGTCTGGAGCAGCGCCTCGCGCCCGGCGTTGAGCGAGTGGTTGTTGGCCAGCGACACGATGTCGAACCCGCCGTCGACCAGGACGGCAACGGTCTCCGGGCGCGCCCGGAAGCTGCAGTTCGGGGCGTCATGCGGGCCCGTGGAAGACAGCGGACACTCCAGGTTGCCGAAGGTGAGGGGTACGCCGCGCGTCTGCTCGCGCACCCGCGCGAGGATGCTGGCGGCACCATTGGACTGGATGCGGGCACCCACATTGCGGTCAAGCATGATGTCGCCAACAGCGACCATCCGCAGCGCACCGGCGGGCTGCGGTGGAGGGGCGGGGGCGCGCGCCGGCCGGGCGGGCTGCGCGCCGCCCTCCCCGCGCGCCGGGACTGAGCGGCACCCGAAGGCGATCAGGCACGCGAGGGCGAGAGCGCTCACGACACCAACGCCGACCCGGCGGCGTGCCGGAGGCGGGGGCGGGGACGGCAGCAGGGGTTGGAGGGAGAGAGCCATGGGAGTGCGAGTAGGATAGCCGAAGCCGGGGACGGCGTCAACGGGGGAGGGGTAGGGGGGAGGTGGGGACATACGAATTATGAGAGAAAGGTACTTGACAGCATGGGGCTCAACATTTATACTAACCATCGACAGAGGGCTTGAGCCCTCAGCCCATACTCACCAGCAATGGGGGTGCTTTCGATGCCGACCAGAGACCCGTGGATGACAATGAGAGCGATGATGGAGGAAGCAGACCGTTGGGCCCGGACCGGCCTGGCTCGCCGCGGACAGGAGTTGGCCGACTCCCTCGGCTACCTGCCGCTCGATGTCGCGGAGACCGCAGACGAGTACGTCCTCACCGGGGAGCTCCCCGGCGTGGCGATGGACCGCGTGGAGGTCAATGTCGAAGACAACGTGGTCACGATCAGCGGGACCAAGCCGCCCCCCGAGGACAGCGAGACCATGAGGTACCATCGCATCGAGCGGCCGTACGGCAACTTCCAGCGCTCCCTCGCGCTACCGCGTAACGTCGACCCCGAGCAGGTAACGGCGAAGTACACGGACGGCGTGCTCGAAGTGCGAGTGGGCAAGCGTGAGGAGGCCAAGCCGCGCAAGATCCAGATCGCCGCAAGTAGCTAGTCGCTGACCCCATCCCGCGAGCCTGATGCACCCCGAGAAGAGCGGCCGAGAAGTCGGTCTGAGGCCGCGACGCTACGCTCAGAGGCTCGCAGAGGCCACTCACAGCCATCCTGGCGCTCGAGACCCGGCCGGAAGTGGCCTTCTCGGCCGGGTCTCGAGGGCCACCGCAGTGCGGTGGCCCTCGGTCTGACTCCGGCACAGCGCCCCGACGACCCCGTTGCACAACGCCCCCGCCGCGGGTACGATGGAACCCACAGGACAGCTTACACACACCGGCGATGGCCTACACGAAGGGGAGACCAGCATGTCGCCGCCGAGACCGAGCACACCGCGCCCGGCGAAGTGGGGGCGCATGGCCCCGCGCGCGATCGGCCGGGCGGTGAGCTCGGGCCTGCTCCTGTGGGCCGCGTGCGGGGGAGTTGCCCACTCGGCCGACCTGACCTTCACCGTACTCGGCGACTGCCGCCCCGGGACCGCCCACTACTCAATCACGGGCGGCGCCGGCGCGCCGCTGTACGCCCGTCCGGCGCGCGGCGGACTGTACCACTATGTCCTCGTCACCGCGACCGGCACGGCGTACAACCCGCGCATGATGCGGGTCTAGCAGAGCGGCCGGAAAGGCCACAGGAGTGTGACACCGATGGAGTACCGGACACTGGGCAAGGCGGGCGTCAAGGTCTCGCGCGTGTGCCTCGGCACGATGATGTTCGGCGGGCCCACGCCGGAAGATGAGTCAGTCAGGATGATCCAGCACTGCCTCGACCTCGGCATCAACTTCCTCGACACCGCGGACAAGTACAACGACGGCGAGTCCGAACGCGTCGTCGGCCGTGCCATCCGCGACCGGCGCGACGACATCGTGCTGGCGACGAAGGTGCGCATCGCCACCGGCCCCGGCCCCAATGACGCCGGCTCGAGCCGCAAGCACATCCGGCATGCCGTTGACGCCAGTCTGCAGCGGCTCGGCACCGACTACCTCGACCTGTACTATCTGCACTCGCCCGACCCCGCGACCCCCATCGAGGAGTCGCTCGGGGCCCTCGACGACCTCGTCTCGGCAGGAAAGGTGCTCTACGTGGGGTGCTCCAACTACTGGGCGTGGCAGGTGGCACAGGCCGTCGGGCTCCAGGAACGGCACGGCTGGGACCGCTTCGTCGCGGTGCAGCCGCTGTACAACCTCGCCAACCGCGACTGCGAGACGGAGCTGTTGCCGATGGCTACCGCCCTCGGCCTCGGTGTGGTCAGCTACAGCCCGCTGGCGCGCGGGGTGCTCACCGGCAAGTACCGGGCCGATGCTCCCCCACCGCCGGAGTCGCGCGCCGGGCGCGGGAACACCCGCCTGCTCCAGACAGAGTTTCGGGAGGCGAACTTCACCCTCGCCGAGCAGCTTGCCACGCTCGCCGGTGACGCCGGCTGCACGCCCTCGCAACTGGCCCTCGCCTGGGTGCTCGCTAACCCGCTGGTCACCGCGCCGATCATCGGTCCGCGCACATTCGAGCAGCTTGAAGACAACCTGGGAGCGCTGACGGTGACCATCGGTCCGGAGCTGGAGGCGGCAATCGATGCCCTCGTGCCACCGGGGGAGCACACGGGACGGGGCTTCCGCGACCCGGCGTTCCCGGTCACCGGGCGACCGCCGGTGTCATGCTGAGCCCAGACCGCACGGC
>CAZIWQ010000841.1:2105-3588 GCA_964542355.1 uncultured Armatimonadia bacterium | reverse complement strand
GGTCTATGCCGCCGACGGCGAACTGCCCTTCCCCAACGCCTTCGAGCGCATGAAGCCGTACATGATCCACATGCACATCAAGGACGCGCTGAAGGATCCGGCGGCCGAGGGCGGCGCCCGCTGCGTCCCTGTCGGGGATGGCGGCTACATCGACTACCCGGCCCAGTTCCAGGCGTTGATTGACATGGGCTACGACGGTGCCTGCAGCCTCGAGACCCACTGGCGCCCCACCAAGGAGCTCGACGAGGACCTGCTGAATCGGCCGGGCGGGTCGGCCTTCTCAGCCGGTGGCGAGGAAGCCAGTCGCATCTGCCTGGAGAAGATCCAGGCGATCATCGCTGCTTTGCACAAGTAGTCGCTTGCCCGGCCGGGGCCGCCGTTCGCCGTGGCCGTTCTGTAGAATCCCTAAGCCCCGCCAAGGCCTTTGTCATTGGCCACCTGCCGACGTTGGTGTGCGCCGTACCGGCCTCACCCCCCGGCCCCCTCTCCGTCCCGGAGAGGGGGTGTCAGCGGGTAGGTATCGGGACGCGTGGCACGTCGCCGTCAGACGTCGTCGTTCCCCCGCGGACGCTGTCGGCGCTTCGCGCCTGCGTCCGCCAGGCCTCTCCGAGACGGAGAGGGGACGGGGGTGAGGCGGACATGCCGTCCGCCCTCGCCGTCTGTCGGGCGAGGGCCTGTACCCCGTTGCCGTTGCGGTTTGCTTTGCCGCCTGCGCCCGACAGGAGTGTCGGGCGTACCGCCGGGCCCGCCGGGGGCTGGCGTCCCGAACGAGCAGTTGAGCCCAAGTCGATCTCGCCGCCGGTCACTGCGCCGGCGGCGTTTTCGTGAGCCGTGCTTTGACCACTCCCGCTGAGCCGTTGTATACTGCCCGCGGCTGTGTTCCCGCGCGCCCCCGGCGAGAGACATTACGGTAAGGCGATGGCAACCAACACGCTTCCCAGCCGTTGTGGCCCACACGCGTCTCGCTCGGCCGGCAACCTGCTACGGATTGCGGTGGCCGCCGGCGTGGCGTTCGTGCTGGTCTCTGGCTCCGATATCGCCCTGACGGTGCGACCGGAGTTGGCTGCGGGCCCGATCGAGGGGATGGCGCAGTCGGGGCCACTCTGGCGTCCATGGGCGTATGTGCCACCTGGGGACCCGGCCCCGACAGCCCCGGTCAGCGCCGAGCAGGGGCAACCGGTCTTCGAGGATAACTGGGCTGCCACGAACCTCGCGGGCAATGACCTCTATCAGCGCGTACGGCGGGTGCGCGATCGCCTGCACATCGCAGTCGACGGGGTGTGGCGCGACGAAGTCGCCTACGCCCCCCTGAGCGTCCTCGTTCCGACGGTGGGGGGCGAGCTGCAGTGGCCCGGGGCCGGCCGCGCGCTGATCTTCACCGGCGACGGGGTGGCGATCTTGACGCCGGAAACCAGGAGTGCCCAACGCAACTACCGCCGCCTCGTGTTGCCCGCGGCCCCGTTCGTGTCCGAGCATGAGCTCT
>CAZIWQ010000841.1:0-2095 GCA_964542355.1 uncultured Armatimonadia bacterium | reverse complement strand
GGCCATGCTGTATCAGATGCCGCTGTCGCGCGACGCCGCCACGGGAGTCTACACGCTCACCGGCCCGCAGCGGGAGGTGCGCGTGCTGATGGCGGACCGCGCGGTCCACATTGAGATCTGTCGCTCCGGGCGCTGGCTTGAGGTCGCTTACGCGGGCACGGTCGTGAAGCACTACGCGGCCTGCACCGGCGAGGGGGAGAACACTCCGGTCGGCGAGTTCCACGTGCAGAATCGCTGCGTGTGGCCGGGGTGGCGAGCCTACTGGGGCGAGTACATTCCCGGGGGGAGCTCACGCAACCCGTTGGGCGCGCGCTTCCTGGGCACGACGGCACGGGGGCGCAAGACCGGCTGGGTCATCGGCATCCACGGCACGAACCAGCCGTCCTCGATCGGGCGGCGGATCTCGGGGGGATGTGTCCGGCTCCTGAACGAGCACGCCATTGAGCTGTATGAGGTCATCCCGATCGGGACCCGGGTGACGATCCACGAGTAAGCGCCCACCAGCGGGAGAGGGACGCCGCAATGATCGTCGGAGTGGGAACAGACATCTGCTGCGTAGCCCGCATGGAGCGCATGGCCGGCAAGTACGGGGCCCGGTTCCTCGACCGGGTGTTCACACCCGAGGAGCAGGCCCGCTGCCACCGCAAGGCCGGCACCGCCGAGCGGCTCGCGGCGCGCTTCGCCGCGAAGGAAGCCACGATGAAGGCCCTCGGCACCGGCTGGGCGTGCGGCGTGAAGTTCCTCGACATCCATGTCTCCAACGAGTTCGGTGGGCAACCCACGGTGACGCTGGCCGGCGATGCCGCGGCCAGGGCCCGGGCGATGGGAGTCTGGCGCATCCACGTCTCGCTCTCCCACGAACGCGACCAGGCCATCGCGTTCGTGGTGCTCGAAGGCCGAGTGGATGATCGCTGATGCGATCCCTGGTTCCTGTGCGTCTGCTTGACCGCTACCTGCTCCGGCTGCTGGTCATTCCCCTGTTGATCGGCCTCGGGGTGTTCGTCGTCATCATGCTGTCGGAGGTTGCGCTCAAGCTCGGCCAGGCGCTCGTGGGGGGCCGGGTCTCGGCCCTCAAGATCGCGCTCTACTTCCTCTACAAGACCCCGCGCGCAGTCTCGTGGTCGCTGCCGGTCGGCGTGCTCGTCGGCGTGGCGATGGTGTCCACGGCGATCACCCGCAACGGGGAGTCGACGGCCGCCCGGGCCGGTGGCGCCAGCCTGCACCGACTGTGGCGGCCGTTCTTTATCGTCGGTGTCGTCGGATCGCTGGTCTCATGGGCGGTGGAGGAGTACGTCGTGCCGACGGCGAATCAGCGGGCCACCGATGTCTTCCTCGAGATGACCCACAGCCAGCCGGTGCTGCGCCCGCGCAACGACCAACTCCTGCGCGACCGCGAGGGACGCCTGATCTTCATTGGCCACATGGATGCGAAGACCAACCGCCTCGAGAATGTGATGGTCCTGACGGAGGATGCTACCGGCCCGCTCCAGAGCCTCACCGCGGCCAAGTGGGCGGAGGTCAGCCAGGATCGCTGGATCCTGCGCGATGGTCTCACCCTCACGTTCGACGCGGGGGGGGAGGTGACCGGCCAGCCGGCGCGCTTCGAGGCGCGCCAGATCCGTCTGTGGAGCGCGCTCCAGGACTACTATCTGGATCAGCGCTCAGAGTACGACATGAGCGGTCGTGAGCTGCGCAAGGCTGCCGAGGCGTTGGAGGCCAGTGGCATGGACGCCCAGCGCATGCGCGTGAGGCTCCACTTCAAATACTCCATCCCCTTCGCTTGCCTCGTCTTCGTCCTCGTCGCGGCGCCGCTGGGGATGCGCTACGCCGCGCTCGGCAGCTTCTCGGGCATCGTGATCTCGATCCTGGTGGTGTTCCTCTACAACGGGGTCCGTTCCTGGGGACTGGCCTTCGGCCTGGTCGGCGACCTGCCCCCGGTGGTCGCTGCGTGGACCCAGAACATCATCTTTGGCGCCCTGGGCGCCTGGTTGGTGGCACGGGCGAAGTAAGGGCCCGTCGACCGGGACGACGCCGCTGTTCTTGGGCCGTCTGGCCTGTCTGTCATCCTGAGCCAGGACCGCGCAGCGGTCCGCCA
>CAZIWQ010000840.1:0-3601 GCA_964542355.1 uncultured Armatimonadia bacterium | reverse complement strand
GTCTTGGGGCTCCGCCCCAAACCCCGCTGGGGCCACAGGCCCCAGACCCCGTCTTTCGCCCCCTGGCGGCGCCCGGGTGCCGGAATGTCGGAGTGCCCATCCAGCCAGCACATACGCGACACATGGTCTGGTTGTGCATGACGCACGCTCGAAGAGCGTGCCGAGAAGTCGTTCTGAGGCCGCGACGCTACGCTCAGAGGCTCGCGGAGGCCACTCACAGCCATCTTGGCGCTGGAGACCCGGCCGGAAGTGGCCTTCTCGGCCGGGTCTCTAGAAGCGCCCCAGGTTGCGCTCCACCTTCTCCGCCGTCAGGCCGCGGATGCTGTCAGGGCTCTCCACCACCGCCAGCGCGCACGCCTGGCTGAGCACTGCCGCCTGTCGACACCCCTCTGCCCCCGTGCCGTAGAGCATCAGCCCGAGGAGCAACCCACCGTGGGCGGCGTCGCCGGCGCAGATCGTGTGGACGACCTCAATATCCGACGGCACCGCCACGTCAGGTGCCCGGTCGTCTGACAGGGCCTCTCCCGGCAGCACGAAGCAGCCACGCTTGTCGTGAACGACGGCAACCCCCGCGTAGCGCTCCCACAGGCCCGACGGCACGCCCGAGTACTCGCTCACGTTGATGCACACGACGTCGGGGGCGCCTGCCGGGTCGCCGGTGAGACACGCCTGCAGCGGCGCCCCTCCCACGTCCAGCGAGATGAAAACCCCCGGCATGTGCTCGCGCAGCAGACGGATGATCCGGTGGTAGAGGTCGGGGGCCGGCTTGCCGTCCACGAGCGGGAGACTCCCCGCCAGCGCGACGACCTCCGCGCGCGCGGCCCGGGGCAGGCCGCCCAGCACATCACCGACGCACCCTCCATGCCACAGCAGGTGGGGGCTGAAGTTCACGAGCTCGTGACCCTCGGCGGCGACGATGTTGGCACAGCGACGGTCGGTCTGGACCCCATCGGTGGGGCACAGGGGCTCAAGCACAAGCTCTACGGCATGGAAGTCCCGGGCTTGCAGGCAGGCCAGGTAAGCGCCCCCGGGCGTGAACTGCCCCAGCAACGGGCCCGGGACCTCGGGATGGCGATAGCCGCCCGGTTGGCCCGGCAGGTAGGTGACCAGGCGGGCGCCCAGCTCGGCGCGCGCCTGCCGGGCCGGCGCCGTCGTCGCGTCCGCGCGCAGGAACGCGTCGAAGACACGCGCGACGTTGGTGGCCTTGCCACTGGCGTAGGCGGCGGTTACCTGCGGCCGCAGCTTGGCGCCGCTGGCCACGTCGGGGAGTGAGACGGCGCCGGCGGCGTGGTCGAGATACCCACAGGCGGCGTCCTGCGCCAGCTCCCACAGCTCATCGGCGGCGGGCGCCAGCTCGAACACGGTCAGGGTGCGACGGTCCATGCGATCGCGCTCCACTACACCCGCTGCTCCGTGCGGTTGATGATCATGTCTTGCCACTGTTTGTTGAGTGTGGCGAAGCGCGCCGACCAGCCCGCGATGCGGACCGCCAGATTGGGGTACCTCTCCGGATGAGCCTGGGCGTCGCGCAGCAGCCCGCTGTCGACCACGTCCACCTGCAGGAAGAACCCGCCCAGTGCCACAAAGGTCCGCAGCAGGCCGACCAGCGCCTGCACTCCCGGCTCCCCGCGCAAGGGCCCCGGGAACAGCTTCAGCTCGATGGTGGCCCCGCAGGGAACGCGCGTCAGGTCCGGCTTGCAGTACGACTGGACCACCGCCGTCGGTCCGTGTCGATCGGTGCCCGGGGAGGGGGAGAAGTTGGTGGCAAGCACCTCGCCCTCGTGGTGGCCGTCGGGCGAGGCGTTGCGCCCGCCTCCGGGACGTGCCCACTCGATCTCGCGGCCAAACGTGCTGATCCCTGCCGGGCGCAGGACCCCCTCGCGTTCCCTCACCGCCCACACCAACTCGGTATAGTCGCCAAACAGCCGGGCCATCATGGCATCCCCCTCCGCGTCATCGTTACCGTAGGCGGGGCAGGTGTTCAGGATGGTGCGGCGGAGGCCCTCGTGTCCCTCCCAGTCCGCGCGGAGGACGGCGACCAGCTCCGGCAGCGAGAGCACGTGCTGCTCGTAGACGAGGCGGTTGATCGCCCCGAGGCTGTTGGCGACGTTGGCCATCCCGCCGGCATGGGGGGAGAGCACGGTGTAGCGCGCGCCGCGGTCGTGGTAGCCGCGCGCCCGCTCGATGCAGTCCTCGACGAACAGGGAGAGGAGGGGGGCCGCGTTGCCGCCCAGAAAGCGCCGGTCCGCGTCCTCGTGGACGGCGGCCACGCGCTGGGCGAGGCGCTCGCGGAACGCCTCATACAAGCCCTCGAAGTCGCGGTAGGCCGGCGCTGGCGCGGCAGCATCGTGCAGCCCCAACACCCCATGCAGCAGAGCCAGCATGTCGAACGGATGGTAGCTGAACGCGGTGCGGCCGGGAATGATGACCTCCCAGCAGCCATCGTTGGCGAACTGCCGGGCCTCCTCCAGTCCATACCCGAACCCGACCAGGCCGTCGATGACCGTGTCCTCGTTGTAGACGGCGACGATGCCGCCACCACATCGCTGCACCTCGGCGACCCGCCGGAGCAGACGCTCCGGCGAGGTCCGGCTCAGCCGCACCGCGATGGGGAAATCGCTGATGCGGAGCTCCTCGACCACGTCCAGGACCAGGTAGGTGACCTCGTTGGTCACCTCCTGGCCGTCGCGGTCGACCCCGGCCAGCACGATGTTCTGATAGTGCTGAGCATCACCGGAGCCGACAGTGTCGGAAGCGCCAATCCACTCGCAGCCCTTGATCCAGAAGTGGGCCAGCAGCTCGCGAGCCTCGTCCACGGTGATCCGTCCGGCGGCGAGGTCCGCGTGCAGATAGGGACCCAGCATCTCATCGATGCGTCCGATGCCCGACCAGTTCCCGCACAGCCGCTGGAAGTCCCACAGGAACCACAGGGCCTGTACGGCTTCGGCGAACGTCTGTGGGGCCTCGTGGGGGACGCGAGAGAGGTGCTCCCGCGCCTGCCGCGCGAAGCTCGCTTCCTCGCCGCTCAGTTGGTGTGTGAGCTCGTCGAGCCGCTCGAGGTAGCGTTCACGCCAGACATCCATGGCGTCCAGGCACATCTGCATCGCGACGAGCAGCTCGCGGCCCGCCGCGTCCAGGTCTTCGCGGGCCAGGCGGGCCGCCACTTGCTCGCGCAGGCCGCGACCGCCGATGGCGAGGGCGCGGGCGAAGCCGATGGTCGTGTGGCTGGTGCTTGAGGTCCCGAGACCGGGGGTGGCATGGAAGGCGGCCTCGCGCAGCGTCGCGGCGCCCGCGACCCGCTCGCCGGGCAGCACGCGCACGGGTGCCAGCCGGGCGATGAGCATGACAGCCTGCGCGTAGCGCACGTCCGGTGCCGTCGCCGTCAGGCGTGCGTCCTCCGGGGTGAACGGGGCCGGCACGAGGGCCCGACCATGCTCCCCGGCCAGCGCGCGCGCGGCCAGGGCGTGGGTCCGCTCCGACAGCCTGCGAGGGGGAGCCGGTGCGGCGGTCGTCAGCGACGTGGAGGCCGCGGCGGGGTCCATGGTCAGGTCGTCCTCGATCCGGTCGCGAATAGGTGTCCGGTTGGATTCGCCGCCGAACC
>CAZIWQ010000839.1:0-3601 GCA_964542355.1 uncultured Armatimonadia bacterium | reverse complement strand
GCGACTGGAGTTCGCGAACTGCTCGGGTCTGGGCCCCCAGTCCCGCGCCGTGCTAGTGGCAGAGTTCACGGGCCGCCACGCCAACCTCATCCTGCTCGATGAGTCCGCGACGATCATTGCCTGCGCCCGGCATGTCGGCAGCGAGGTAAACCGCTACCGCGAGACGCTGCCTGGTCTGCAGTATGTCCCCCCCCCGGCGTTCGGGCGCATGGACGTGCACGCGGCCACGGCGGCAACGCTGGCACAGGCCGCCGAGCCCCACCTGGGTCTCCCCCTGCGCGACGTGCTGCGCAAGATCCTGACGGGGGCCAGTGACATCCTGCTCAGCGAGGTGGCGGCGCGCGCCCGGCTGGATGATGCGCAGGCGATGACCGTCCCCGACACGTGGGCTCCGGCGGCGGCGGCGGCGCTGGGCGACATCCTGGCGGAGGCCGAGGCGGAAGGGCCGGCCTTCATCTATGCCTCCCCGCGCGCGCCCTCCCCGATGGCTGCCGGGCCGGCCCGCGCCCCGGAGCCCTTCGCCTACCCGCTGGTCTTGCAGTCGCAGCTCCACCTGGACTGCTCGCGGACGGACGACCTCAGCGAAGCGCTGGAGCTCCTGGTCGGCAACCGGCAGTCGGCACGCCGGCTCCAGCAACGCCGCGACCGCCTGACCGGCTTCGCTCACGCAGCCCTCAAGAAGGCCCTGGGGACTCGTGAGCAGCGGCGGCTCGCGCTGGCGACGGCCGAGGGCGCCGAGAGCCTGCGCCGGCGCGGCGAGCTGATTCTCGCCAACATGCACGCCATCCCACCCGGCGCGGCCGAGGTCACGGTCACCGACTACTACGACCCGGAGCAGCCGCAGGTGGCGCTGCGGCTGGACGCCAACTACTCCCCCCAGGAGAACGCGCAAGCCCTGTTCGCCCGCTACAAGCGCCTGCGTCGCATCGAGGAGCGCGTCCCCGCGCTGCTGAGGACTGCCGAAATCGAGTGCGAGTACCTGCAGGGCGTGCTCGAGGAGATCGCGACAGCGACGACGGCCCCGGAGCTCGACCAGCTCGAGTACGAGCTCGACCGGGGCGGCTATGTGGGTCGCCAGGCACGCGGCAAGCGACGGATCGCCCCCCCTGGCGAAGTGGCACTCGGGCGCTTCACCTCCAGCGATGGGTTTGCCGTCCTCTACGGCAAGACCGGCACGCAAAACGATGCGTTGGTGCGCCTGGCCCACGGGGATGACTGGTGGTTCCACATCAAGGACGGGCCCGGCGGGCATGTGCTGATCCGCACGGGCGGGCGCCCCGAGGCGGTCCCCGCACAGACGCTGACGGAGGCCGCGGCGACGGCCGCAGCCAACAGCCGGCGGCGAACCGAGGCCCGGGTCGAGGTGAACTACACCCTCGCCAAACACGTCCACCGACCGAAGGGAACGCCACCGGGGTTCGTCACGTATACGCAGTTCAAGACCCTCGCGGTCGAGCCGAGGGCGCCAGGCGATTGAGCGCTAAGGTAAGGGAGACGCGGCGACGATGACCACGCAGGCGACGCCATACCAGTTCGGGACCCACTGCGATGTCCCCGACCTGGTTGCCCAGTTGACCCGTCTGAGCAACGTGGCGTTCGCGGAGTACGAGGGCGCCATGCCGGTGGACGAGAGCTTCACCGCCTGGTACCTGCAGCGGCCGGGGTGTCGACCCGGCCTGTGCCCGGTGGCACTGCAGGAGGGACAGCTCGTCTCCAACGTGCTGGTGGCGATCCAGTCGCTGCAGCTCGGCGGCGAGGTGCTCCCCTGCGGGATCATCGACACGGTGGCGACAGAGCCGGAGCATCGCGGGCGGGGCCTGGCCCGCCGGCTCATGGAGGATGCCCACGACCGCATGCGGCAGGCGGGAGCGGAGGCGGCGGTGCTCTACACGAACCCCGATGGCCATCCGTATCGCTTCTACGAGCGACTGGGGTATGAGACGCGGGCGGTGGGTGCCGCACTGCTGGGAGCGCGGCCGGCGGCCGGAGCGTGCCGCGGTGCGGAGCCGGCCGCCGAGGGCGACCGGGCCGCGCTGTGTGAGCTGCTGGACGGTGTGTACGCCGCGTGGGAGGGCTATGCCCCGATGACCCCTGAGCTGTGGCAATGGCATCGCGTGGCGCGGCCGCCCGAGATGCCGGCGCGCCTGATGGTCGCGCGCTCTGAGCGCGGCCAGCTCTCGGCGATGGCAGCGCTGGCGCACGTTGAGCTCCTCATCGCCGGCGAGCAGGTCCCCGCCACGGTGATCAGCGACGTCGCCTGCGAGGCGGACCTCGGACCTCATCTGGACACCTTCCTCGCCTGTGCCGACGCGGAGCGCATCATGACGATTGTTGACCGGGCCGCCCCGCTCTACGGTCTGCTGATCGATCGGGGCTTCACCGAGGCCGTGCGCGAGGTGGCGATGGTGCTGCCCTTCACCGACCGGGCCCGCGAGGCAATGGCCCGCCGCACGGGACCGTGGTACGTGATGATCGAGTCTGTGGTGGGAGTCTGATCCGCCGGATGCCGGGCCGACCCCGCGACCGTCGCGAGCTTAGCTTCTGGGATCACCTTGACGAGCTGAGGGCGCGCATCATTCGCTCGGCGGCCTACATCGTCGTGGCCGCCGTCGCCGGGTGGATCTGGCGGCAACCGCTGCTCGTGCTGCTACGCCACCCGGCGGAGGTGGGCGCCCGCGCCGTCGGCGTGGAGCAGCTCCCGTTCCGGGTGTTCGAGCCCCTCGGCGGGTTCATGATCGCGATCCAGGTCGCCCTGGTCGCCGGCCTGATCGCCGCCGCCCCGCTGATCATCTGGGAGGTCTGGCGCTTTGTTGAGCCGGCCCTCGAGGAACACGAGCGTCACTATGCGCTCCTTGTCCTGCCCTTCGCCTGCCTCCTGTTCCTGGGCGGCGTCGTCTTCTGCTACTACGTGTCCCCGTCCGCCTTCGCCTACCTGTTCCGCATCGACCTGACCCTGGGCGTACAGCTCGAGCGCACCCTGCAGCCATACCTGTGGTTCATCATGCGGCTGATGTTGGCCTTCGGCCTGGCCTTCGAGCTTCCGCTCGTCTTGATGTTCCTCGGCTTCATCGGCGTCGTTACCAGCGAGCAACTGCTTGCCTGGTGGCGCTACGCCATCGTCGTCATCTTCCTGTTTGCCGCGATCGTGACTCCGACGGTTGACCCGGTGAACATGACCATCCTGGCCGCGCCGATGTTTGCCCTGTACATGCTCAGCATCCTGCTCGTGCGGATTGTGCAGCGCAAGCGTCGCCTGGCAGCCGAGGAGGCCGAGGAGCACGGGCCCGAGGAACCTGAGGCGACGCCGGAGACCACCGCCGCGTCGGCGGCAGCACCGGAGGATCCCTATGGGCCCGCCCGGGCCGCCGACGCTGAACTGGCATCCTCGGCAGGCTTCGACGCGGGGGCGAGCGTGCCCATCCCCCCGGAAGAGCCCGGGGATGTGAGCATTCCCCCTCCGGTGTCGGAGCCACCGGAGGGGAGCGAATAGCGAATAGCTAGGGGTCCGGCCGAGAAGGCCACATCCGGCCGGCCCCCGAGGCGTAACGGCCGGCTGAGTGCCCTCCAGAGCCATTCTGGCGTGGCCTCGCGGCCTCAGAAC
>CAZIWQ010000838.1:0-3602 GCA_964542355.1 uncultured Armatimonadia bacterium | reverse complement strand
ATGCCGCTTCGCGGCGAACTGCGCGTTCCCGAGACCTACTGTTTCACCCTTAACGGAGCACTAGTAGTGCAACCGTCTGTGTTGCCAGTGATCGCCGCACGCGACTCGAAAGGCCGGACCGCGCGAAGCTGGAGGGGGCCCGCAGCGTGTGCTCTCCCCGGCATGCGGACGCTCGCCGCGTGGCAGTGGACCCGACGGCGAGGCAGGTGCTCTCGTCCCCGGAGGCGAAAGGACTCCTACAGTGCCAGGTGGCAGCACTTGCCCTTGGCTCCGCCGGCACGCAGAAGTGGCTGACCCTCAGCCAGGGCAAGGAGCGTGGAAGCCATGCGCCGTGCGTTCACCCTCATCGAGCTTCTCGTCGTGATCGCCATCATCGCCATTCTGGCGGCGATCCTGTTCCCGGTATTCGCCCGCGCCCGTGAGAAGGCCCGCCAGGCGAGCTGTCAGAGCAACCTGCGTCAATTCGGCACCTCGCTGCGCATGTACTCCCAGGACTATGACGAGCGCTGGCTGATCGGCAGCAACGCGGCCAGTGCACCCACGACGCCACCCGACACCAACCGCAACTTCTGGCGGTTCCCGCTCCAGCCGTATGTCAAGAACTGGCAGATCTTCGTCTGCCCAAGCCGTGCTCCCGGCGACCTCTCGAGTGCCTCCGATCAGGGCCTGCAGGCCTATGGCTACAACCGCAATCTCGACGGACGCTCGGACGGCGATATCGCCCACGCCGCGGAGACCTGCGCCATGGGCGACGACTACCACTGGGACCTCAATAGCGGCAACCAGGGCTGGACCCATGCCTACGCCAATGTGTGCGGTGCGCAGTGCAACCCGACGCGCCGGATCCTCGACAACGCGAGGCACAACGGGGGCTCCAACGCCACGTTCTGCGACGGGCATGCCAAGTGGCTCTCGGCAACGGACATCGGCGGCAAGATCGGCACGGTCTACACCAACCCGACGCTGTAGCCAGGGAATCCCGAGATGCTTCTCGCCGCGTAGTGCCGCGTCCTGACGCGCCACCGCGATGGTTCGGTGCGGCGGGTCCTGCTGTGCGCGCTTGCGTCAGCCTCGCCGACCGGCCGCCGCCGTGTCAGGCGAGCACGACGGCCATGGCCAGGGCGATGCGCCGGTCGAGGCGGCGCTCGGCGTCGGCGGTGAGGTCAACGACCACCGTTGCCGGCACCGCCCATGCGACGGAACGAATGACGCCGGCCTTCGCCCCGTCGGGCAGGACGAGCTCCAGGCCTCCCCCGCGCAGGAAGGTGTAGTTGTCGTACACCTTCACGATCGGGGCGCCCTGCGGGTCGAACACGGCGCACTCCTCATCCCCCTGCCAGTCCCACATCGGTCGCTGCCAGGTACACAGCACCGTCTCGTCGGGGGTCAGTAGCTCACCATGCCACGGGTCGATGTTGTGGAGCACCAGACGCACGGTCGTCTCGGTCTCGTCATCGTGGATCGGGAAGTGCTGCCAGCGCTCATTGTGGACGCGGGGCTCACGGTAGTAGAACACGAGCTCACCGTTCTCGTCGCAGACGACATGGGGGTTGCCGGCCCAGGCCGGGCAATGGCGGATGATGTACCGGTCGCACTGCAGCCTGGGATCATCGGTGCCACAGGGCGGTGAGCCGCAAGACTCGGTCACACTGATCACCTCCCGCTGCATGACAACGGTCCGTGGGGTCGCCGGACGGCGCCCGCAGCAACGGGGCACGGCAGGGCCTGCGGGGTCCCAACGACAATACTGTATTCGCGCCCGGGAGAGGAAGACCCTTCTGCGGGGTCGCGGCGAATGGCAACCCGGTGCCACGCGCCGACGCGCACCCCTGCCGCCCGCCCCTGCGGCAAGGTCCGGGCCTAGACGAGCGGCCGAAAAGCCGTTCTGAGGCCGCGAGGCCACGCCAGAATGGCTCTGGAGGGCACTCACCCGGCCGCTACGCCTCGGGGGCCGGCCGGATGTGGCCTTTTCGGCCGGGTCTCCAGGCCATGGCGAAACCACGCGGAACACCAACCGGAGGGATGACCATGCTTCCCGTGCTGATTGCGCTGCTGGCGACCGCGGCGGCGGGTGCCGCCCTGTTCGAGGACCATATCGTCATTCCGCTGCCGGGCCAGGCCGCGGCCTCGCGAGGTTACTCGGGTAGCATCGTCGAGCTGAAGGATGGGTCGCTGTTGTTCGCCTGTGGGAACGCCGGAGGGACGCTGCCCGGTGGTGGGATCATCGGCTTTAGGTCCGCGGACGGGGGGAGGACGTGGGGCGCCCCGTTCCGCATGCAGCCCAACGTCGCGCGGCGCGAGACCATCGCCCCCAGCCTGCTCCGGCTCCGGGACGGCCGACTCCTGTTTGCTTACAACGTGCTCAACAACTGGGAGGGTGCCGATCACCGGACCTACGATGGCCGCGTCTACGTCCGGTGGTCGTCCGATGAGGGTCGCACGTGGAGTGACCAGTTCTCGGTCATGCACCATCCCGGGTTCCACACCGTGCAGCCGCAGCACGTGATCCAGCTCGCCACCGGCCGGATCGTCGTCCCGGCCGAATGGTCGCGCCAGGTGGGCGGCGGGGAGGCGGGGCACTGTGTCAGCCTGTCCTACTTCTCCGACGACGGGCAGACCTGGTGTCGCGGCAACAACTACGTGGATGTCGGGAGCACGACCGAGGAGCCCAGCGTCGTCGAGCTCAAAGACGGCCGGCTGATGATGGTATTCCGCTGCCTGAAGGGATACGTTGGCAAGGCCTACTCGACCGACCGCGGGGACACCTGGTCGCCGGGAGAGATGACGAGTCTGGGGGCCCCGATGGCGCCATGCACGATCCACCGCGTCCCCACCACCGGCGACCTGCTCTTGCTGTGGTGCAACAACCCCGATGCGCCCGGGCTGCACGCCCGGGGCGAGAAGCAGGAGACGGTGGCGATGGGCGGCCTCCAGCGTCGGCTGGGAGACCTGCGCACCCCGCTGACCGCGGCCATCTCGCACGATGAGGGCACCACGTGGGAGCACCTGCGCAACATCGGCGACAAGCCGCGCGAGGACTACGGCTATCAGGGCGTCACCTTCATTGAGGGCGGCAAGGTGGCCCTGGTCAACTACAATGCCCTCGACGGCATCCACGTCACACGCATCGGGGTAGAGTGGTTCTACGAGAAGTGAGCTACGCGCACTGCCTCAGAGAGCATACTGCACCACCGCGCTGGACACGACCTTGTCGCGGAAGTAGCGGCTGAGATCCTCGGCTGTTCGCAGGTCCACCTTGCGCCCGACCATCTCTGTCAACTCGAGCTCCATCCTGACGATGTCAAACAGACCCACACGAGCTCCACGCTCGAACTCGACGAGCATGTCCACGTCGCTGTCGGGGCCGAAGTCATCGCGCAACACGGAGCCGAAGAGCGACAGCTTCTTGATGCCGTTGCGCTGACAGAACTCCGCCAGCGTCTCGTGATCGATCTGGATAGGCAGGTCCATCATGTCACCCCTCCTGACGATCATACTATACCCGCCGAGCGCTGGGAAGACTCCTGGCGGCGCAGACCCGCGCCCCCTGCTCCGAAGATCGGGGCATGCCCTCACCCCGGCCCTCTCCCGGGGGGAGAGGG
>CAZIWQ010000837.1:0-3608 GCA_964542355.1 uncultured Armatimonadia bacterium | reverse complement strand
CCCACCAATCGCCTCCCCATCGCGGTCTGGTGACCGCTCCTACCACGGCCGGGCGTGCCGTTCCGTAGGGCGGCCGTGCGCCTACTCCAGCAGCAACGCCCGCGTCGTCCACGGCGCGAGGTCGGTGACTGTCTCCGTACACTCCGCCCCGCCCGCCACGCGTACCCGGACTATTGCCGAGTCGACCGGGTCAAGCCCGGCGTTGAGCAGCACCACCGCAGCCCGGGTGCGGTCGGCGGACATCCTCACCAGCGGGACGAGTGGCACTGCCTGCTCGATGCGCACCGGCAGCGCCCCCCGCGTGAGCCAGTCGGCGATGTTGAGAAGCTGGGCGCGCTTGGCAACTGACTGCAGGAACATCCACTGGGCATAGCCCATCACCACGACGCGGCCCCCCAGCTCGTTCTCGAAGGCGCTCAGGCACGGTCCCTGCGGGCGGCGGAAGTAGTCGCGTAGCTCGGCCAGCATCCTGACGCCCTCGGCAACCGGTGCGAGCACATCGGCCTTGCCCCGCCCGTCGCCCCAGAACTCGATGCGGGCATCCCGCACCTGTCCGGCATGCTCGGCGTTGAGGGGGTCCGGCGTGAACTCCTCCATCACTCCATTGTCGAGGCGGCGGGCGATGCGCACTCCGGTGAGTGCCCCCAGTCCCCGTTGCTCCAGCGCATCGAGGACCGCGGTATCCATCAGCACCCCGCCGGACAGCAGCGTGCGGAGCTCGTCATCGCTGAAGGCGTCGACGGTGTGCCCCGCCAGCACCGTGCCATACGGCGGCGGCTCGTCACCCGCCCACGGCTCCGCGCTCAGCGGCAGCCCGACCTCGGCCAGGACGTAGGGGACACTTGCCCCATGGTCCCACACATGGTTGAGCCAGGGGTCGCCAGGACAGACGCGCCGGCGCGCCACCAGGTCCGGGTGCCACGCGGGCCACAGCCCGGCGGCCGGCATCCCGGTGACGAACGACACGAACTGCTGCCAATCGGCGCGCGCTGCCCGGAGCCGGGGCAAGAACGCGGCACAGTCGTCGAAGGGGCCGCCCCACATCGGCAGCATGTTCAGCGCAATGCCGTTGCACCCGGTGGCCAGGGCGAGGGTGCACTCCGCGATGAGTGCTGTGGCGGACTTGCGCAGTTTCTGGTAGGGGAAGTTCTCCAGCTCGTACTGCACATCGGTGACCGCGGGCATGAGCGGGATGCTCCGGGCGCCGCGTCCGACGTCGAGCGCCTTGCCGATCATCCCCCCGGGGGTCGCATCCGTGTAGAACCCGCCGCCCGGACGCATGCGGGTGGCACGGAGCGCCTCCATCCACCGCACCAGCTCCGCCCCCGCGTAGACGTCACCGCCGCCGGCAGTCATCAGCCCGGTGGCGATGCCCGGGTCCACCGCGTGGATGGCCGTCGCGATGTCGTCCATCAGCGAGGCGATGGTGTCGGCGTTCCGGCGGATCCACGCCTGACGCAGGTCCTCCCGCGCCGGGTCGTTGAGCGCGACGAGCAGCGTCTCGCGGTCGTACGCAGTGCCCAGGGTCTGCGACAGGAGCCCGAGGCATGTCGGGCAGAAGCAGGCGAAGGCGACACCGTGGTTGTTCATGCGGATGTCGTCATCCACCCAGACGAAGTCCGGGGCCGCCCGGGCGATGAGCGTGTACTTGGCGCGGACGTACTCGCGCAGCTCGGGGGTGTTGGGGCAGGCACAGCCACGTGACACGCCGCCGTCGTGGCCGACCATCGGTTGGAACGGCAGCGGCGGCATGTAGTCCCAGCCCTCATTCAGGTGGCCGAGGGTGGTGAGCACGTTGATGCCGACGACCGGCACCCCGAGCTCCTTCATCTGCGCCACACGGCGCCCCAGGATGGTGGCGCGCTCGGAGATCTGATCCAGCGGCAGGTACAGGTGGTGGGTCACCGTCTCGAAGAACGCGATCTCATCCAGCCAGTCGAGGTTGGCGCGCACCAGCTCGCACAGGTCGGCGAACGCGGCGTCGGTGTCATAGTGCGGCACCCCCACACGCCAGGAGAGCGTTAGCGACGACGGTGACTTGGCGGGCATGGCAGGGCTCCTCTTCGCGATAGATGGCGCGCGTGCCACGGCTCGTGGTCTGCCTCCGGGGCTGCCTTGCGGCTGGAGGATTCACCCCGACGCTGCGCTGCACCTCTCGCGCCGGCCCTGGGGGGGCACACCACACGCGCCAGGATGGCAGCCTGCGGACCGCCGTGGAGGGGCCGGATCCCGCAGAGCGCGAACCGCGTCGTGTGCCGTCGCCGCGTAGGTCGAGCGTCCCGCTCGACACGCCTCCCCCCCGACCAGGACGGTCGGCCTCCGCGACTGCGGCTCGTCCCTCGCCGCACACCCTCGTAGTCCGGCCTCTCCACACGACGACCACCCCCGCCCTCTCGCAGCCGCAGCTCAGCGCCCACGGGCAACAGACGGCACACCGCAACGGGGAGGGCGCATCGCCCGGACGACGAAGTCTACCCTCGCCGATCCCCCTCGCACAACGCCAGTCAACGGAGGAACCATGAGCGCCACGCAGGCATACCCATGGCTCGCAGTCAGGCCGTACGAGCTGCTCTGCACGCTGTGCTACCGCGGCGAGGCGGAGGGAGCCGCGGTCCCCCCCCGCATCGCCATGATCCTGGAAGCCGTGCGCACCCAGCCACAGCAGCCGATCACCGTCACCTGCAATGCCGGCGACATCTACGGCTACCAGGAGCCGAGCGCGGACGAAGCGCCCGGCGGGCGTAGCGAGTACCAGCGCAAGCGCGACCTCGACGTCCTGCAGCGGCTGGATCTGCTACCCGGCAGCACGTTCCCCGCGCGGGTTCTGTTCATGCGGCTGCTCAAGACCATCCCCTCTGTGGCCGGTCTGTGCAGCTACGAGACGACCACGGGCCCGGCATGGGCCGGCTGCCCGCGCGCCACCGGCGGCAGCTACGAGCGCGCATGCGAAGAGGGCATCACCGCGCTGATCCCGCCCCGCGACAAGGACGTGCTCACCGCCGAGAAGCAGGCCTCGATGCAGGCCCTCTGCGACACCGACGAGGCGAGCATTCGCCCCCACATCCTGCTGTGTGCCGTCTGCCAGTACGGTGGCGGGACGCGCCCGCCCTTCGAGCCCGATAACCTCCCCGACCTGATGCAGATGATCTTCCATGAAGGGCGCAAGCTCCGCATCAAGCTGGTGCAGGGCGCGGACTGGATGATGTGCGCCCCGTGCCCCAGCCTCATCCCCGAGGTCGACGGGTGCGTGTGTGGACGCATCGGCTCCGGCGGGCTGTACAACGAGCTCAAGGACCTCAACATGCTGCAGCGCCTCGGGCTCACCTACGGCACGTCAATGGACGCGCGTGAGCTGTTCAAGCTTGTCTTCGAGAAGATCCCGACGGTCGCGGGAGTCTGCGCGCTGCACAACTGGGAGCACCCGCCCTACTCTGTCTGGTGGGACCCGTGCGGCACGAAGACCCTCCCCAGTGGCTACGAGAAGGGCCGAGACGAGCTACTGGCGCTACTAACGTGACGCTTGCGAAGAGGGGTGAACGGCGACGGCACGTCGGCCTCACCCCCGTCCCCTCTCCGTTCCGGAGAGGGGTGAACGGCAACGTCTGACG
>CAZIWQ010000836.1:0-3620 GCA_964542355.1 uncultured Armatimonadia bacterium | reverse complement strand
GCGCGCCGCCGGCTTCTCCGCCGGTGCCGCCTCCTCAGCCCGCTCCGTCTCGGCCTTGTCACCCATTGCCCCTTCCCACACCTGCGGGCGGGCCGCGGCCTGCACCGAGGGGGCAACCTCCGGCCGCTTCACATACAGCGGCTGGTACAGGTCCTGGATGAAGCTCACCGGCCGGCCCGAGACGAGCGCCAGGCCGACATTGTCCCAGTCGTCATCGGTGGTGTTCTCGACAATCGCCCACCCCTGGAGGAACAGGCCCTCCTTGTCGGAGACCAGGCGATAGCTCGTCTTCCACACCGGGGTCTCCAAGAGATAGCTGACGCGGACCTGCCGTTTCCCCTCGCCCCGGAACGAGAGCACGACCGGGCGCTTGTTGGAGTCGCGTGCCTGATCGATGGCCTGCAGCGCCTTGCGCAGGTCGCCATCGATCTTCGTGTCGAGGATCCGGATCGAGGAAACCTGCAGCAGCGGCACCTCGACCAGGCCCTTGTCGGTGAGCACGTTGAGCACATCGAAGGTCATTGTCTTGTCACCGACGGCCTTCTCCTGCTTCTCGGCGCCGAACACGATCCCCTCGACCGGCTTCTCGGCATCCACCCGCACGCGCGCACCGCGCAGGCGATCCCACAGGTCGGCGATCGCGGGGTTGTCGGAGATGTCCACCGCGAACGAGCTGAGCGTGCGGTCCAGCGGGTCCTGCGGGGCATAGGTGACGGGGGCGATGGTGCCGCCGCTCAAGTCCTGTAGCACCAGCGACTTGAGGATGTCGTTGATCTGCGCGGTGCGGAAGGACAGCTCGATGCTCGTGTCTCCCTGGACGCTGCCCTCACGCACAAAAGTGCCGACTCCGCTCGAGAACAGCACCACGCGACTGAGCGGGAGCTCGGCGGCCACCGCGGCGGTTGCCACCACGGCGACGATGGCGATGGTCATGACGAGACTAGGCATAACCCTGGGCCTCCTCTGAAAGGGACATGTGGACGGCGACCTACCCCCCGGCCCCCTCCCCACGGGGAGGGGGGGGTACGGCAACGGCGACCTACCCCCCCCGGCCCCCTCCCCACGGGGAGGGGGGCAAGGGGGGTAGGCGCCCCACACGGCACTACTCCAGGTTGAGGCCGGCGAGGTAGTCCTGGATCGCCTTCTTGCCGGCGGCCTCCTGCGTCCGGACTGTGCGGATGTCGGTGCGCAGGCGGTCGAACTCCTGCTCCTGCGCCGCGAACTTCTCCACGTATTGGCGGTAGAGCTGCGACTGGCGGTCGAGCTGGGCCATGTTCTTGCGGATGCGCTCCTGCTCCTGCTCGATCTCCTTGAGCCGGGTGTCCATCTCCGCCCGGCGGGCGGTCAGGTCGGCCTGATCGCGCTGCATGACCAGCAGGCGGGTGATCGCCTCCTTGATCGCCGGGGTGAGTGTCGGCATCTGCAGCAGCAACTTGACCTGATCGCTGCCGCTGTCGGTGAGCCGCACCACCTGCTCCATGGGGCGCTCCTCGGCCACTTTGAGGCTGGCCGACTTGCCCGGCTCCACCGGCACCCGGAAGCGGTACGCGGTGCGGGTCGTCTCATCCGGCTCCGCCGGCGCCGTCAGCTTCCAGTCGGCCTTGCGCGGATGCTCCACGAGCACCGTGCGCTTGTCCGCAGCCGCGCTCTTCACCACATAGGTGGTCTCCGTGCGCATGGTGTGGGTCAGGGTCATGACTCCCCGCACGACCTTCGCGCTGACGTATTCACTCGGCAGTGACTTCGCCTCCGGGTTCACCTCGATGGCGAGGTCCATCGCGTAGGTCAGCAGGCGCTTGTCACCGGGTGCAATATCCTCGATCAGCGCATCGCCGCCGTAGGTGCCATCCACGAACACGGTCAGTGCACCGGCGTTGAGGTGCAGCTCGGAGGTATTCTTGAGCATGATCCCGTTCATCGGGTGGCGGCGGTCGGCGCCGGCGTTGTAGACCGACAGGCGCTCGCCCTCGATGGCGCTGTTGAGAATCGGGACCATCGCCGAGCGCTGCCGGGGGATCGTGACCGGCTGATTGATGGCATAGCGGAACAGGGAGCCAACCTTCTCTCCCGCCGCCATGCCGGCCGCGCCGGACTCGGCCAGCCCGCGGGTGGTGAGGGCATCGCGCAGCATGTGGGCGTCGACACCAAGGCGCGTGTTGGCATAGCCCATGGTCTTGGCGGCTGCCAGGCTCGGCACACCGCCGCCCGCACCCGGGGCGGGCGCGGGCCGCACACTCGGGGCCGGGGCCGCGGCGGTGGCGGTGGTATCCTTCTCATCATCCATGCGCCCCTCCCACGTGCGGGGGGCCGCCGCCACGGCCACCGAGGGCGCCACAGTCGGCCGCGTCAGGTACAGCGGGGTGTACAGGTCCTGGATGAAGCTCACCGGCCGACCGGAGACCAACGACAGGCCCACGTTGTTCCAGTCCTCATCCGTAGTGTTCTCCACGACCGCCCACCCCTGCAGGGCCATCCCTTTGTCATCGGCCACGAGGCGATAGCTGGTCTTCCACACCGGCGTGTCGAGCAGATAGCCGATGCGTACGGTGTGGGTGCCCTTGCCGTTGACGGTGATCGTCACCGGGCGCCGCTGCTTGTCCTGCGCCTGCGCGATGGCGGCGAGGGCTTTGTGCAGGTCCTCGTCGAGGCGCGTGTCGAGCAGCTTGATGGCGGTGACATCCCACAGCGGGATGCCGACGAGACCCTTGTCGGTAAGCAGGTTGAGGACTTGGGAGGTGATGACTTCCTTGCCGACGGCCCGCTCCTGCTCCTCGGCCCATGCCGAGATCACCGCCCTGACGCTCGCCCAGCAAATGCTCGGCGTCTACGATCTTGGCGGACCCGATATTCCCGCGCACCAACTGGTGGTCAACTGGCGGCCGTGCGCCATGTGCTACGGCGCGGTGCCGTGGTCGGGCGTGCGCTCGCTTGTCGTGGCCGGCGACGGGCCGGAACTGGAGGCCATCACCGGCTTCGATGAGGGGCCGGTTCACCCCGATTGGCGTCGCCAGCTGGAGCAGCGGGGCATCGAAGTCATCATCGACGTGTTGCGCGACGACGCCATCGCCGCCTACCATGAATTCGCCGCCGGTGGGCAACTGGTCTACAACGGGCGGTTGGGGGATTAGGTCGATGGGCGTGTTTTCCGGGGACAACACGCGCTTTCAGGTTGATTTACCGGCGTGGGCAATCGACGCGCTGAACGGGTTGCCGGAGAACTTCCCCGCGCTGGAGGATCGCATGGCGGCCGTCATCGACTTCTCCCGCCGCAACTTTATCGAAGGCACAGGCGGGCCGTTTGCCGCGGGGGTCTTCGAGCGCGACACGGGCAAGCTGGTGGTCATCGGCGTGAATCGGGCCGACGCAACGTATTGCTCGGCGGCCCATGCCGAAATCGTGGCCTTGTCATTGGCTCAGGCGATGCTGGGCGCGGTCGACCTGGGCGCGGCAGGGTTGCCTGCTTACCAGCTCGTGGCCAGTTGGCAGCCGTGCGCCATGTGCGCGGCGGCCGTGCCGTGGTCGGGCGTGCGCTCGCTGGTCGTCGGCGGCCGCGGGCCGGACCTGGAGGCGGAGACGGGATTAGACAAGGGGCCGACGCCGCCCGGTTGGCGCGCGGCGCA
>CAZIWQ010000835.1:0-3628 GCA_964542355.1 uncultured Armatimonadia bacterium | reverse complement strand
CCCCTCGCTATTCCGCAAGGCGGGATCGCCCCGTCGGGGCTCGACGGCACGCCGCTTCGCGGCGGGTTGGTCGGTCTTGAGGGCACGCCCGATGGGAGGGTCGGGGGTGCCCGGCGGCGTCGTCACCCGCGCGGCGCCTCGGTCCGCGTCCACTGCAAGGGCCGCCACGCCCCACAGGTACAGGGGGGCGGAAGAGGAGTGCTCGTACCACGGCAGGAATAGTCCCTGCTGGCGAAGCGTCGGCGACGGGTGCTGCGCCGCAATGACTGCCAAGGGAGCATGTGACATGAACGGTGCCGAGCTACTTGTTAGCATCCTCAAACAAAGCGGCGTGGAGCACGTCGCCGTCCTGTGCGGGAACGGCCTCAACGCCTTCCTCACGGCGTGCATGGACGCCGGGGTGCGGATCATCGATGTGCGCAACGAGCAGGCCGCCGCATACATGGCCGATACCTGGGGGGCAATGACCGGGCGGCTGGGAGTGGTTGCCGTCAGCGCCGGCCCGGGGCACACCAACGCCATCACCGGGCTCACCAATGCCCACTTCGACGGCCGGCCGCTGCTCCTGATCAGCGGGTGCAGCGAAGCGGAGACGCGGGGGCTGGGGCACTTCCAGGAGCTGGATCAGGTGGCGATGGTCAAGCCGGTGACCAAGTATGCCCGGCTGGTCGAGCGGCCCGACCAGCTTGCGCACGAGGCCATGACGGCGGTGCAGACTGCGCTCAGCGGCCGTCCCGGGCCGGTCCACCTGACCATCACCGGCGATGTCATGGGGGGGCCGGTACCCGATCCCGGGGCCGCCACCGGGCGGGGGCCGCTCATGCGTGTCGCACCCTGCGCCGCCCCGGACTGCGGGCTTGTCGGGGAAGTTGCCGAGGCCCTGGCCGGTGCCGAGCGCCCGGCGATTGTGACGGGCAGCGGGTGCTTCTACGCCGCGGCCGGCCTCGCGCTGCAGCAGCTTGCCGATGCCACCGACATCCCGATCTTCTCGCTGATGTGGGACCGCGGCTGCATCGACGACTGCTGGCCCCAGTATGTCGGGCCGACCACCGCCGAGTGCAACGGGGCCTTCCCGCTGCTCGCGGAGGCCGATGTGATCGTCACGCTCGGGGCGCGCGTGGACTTCCGCCTCGGGTACGGCCGACCGCCGGTGTGCGCCCCCGACGCGCACTTCATCCGGGTGGATGCGGATGCGAATGAGGTCCGGCGAGGCCCTGCCGACCTGGCAGTGGTGGCCGATCCCCGGTCACTGTGCACGGCGCTGCTCGGCGAGGTCGGCAACGCACCCCGGCACACCGACTGGCTCCTCCAGGTGCGCGAGGCCCGGGCTGCCTTCGTCGACAAGTGGAGCGATCTCCTGTGTGAGCTCGAGACCCCGTTGCCCGCCCTGTGTGTGATGCGGACGCTCAAGCCGTTCCTGGACGAGGACATCACCTTCCTGCTCGACGGCGGCAACATCGGGCGCTGGGCCCACATGATGCTATGGGATCGCCATCCCGCGTTCTGGCATACGTGTGGCACGAGCGGCGTTGTGGGCTGGGGCATTCCCGGTGCCATCGCGGCCCGCCTGGCCCGCCCGGAGAGCCCGCTGCTGTTGCTCTCGGGAGATGGCTCGGCCGGCTTCACGCTGGGCGACATCGAGACCGCCGTGCGGTTCGGGGTCCCCTTCGTCGCCGTGGTGGCGAGCGACGCGGCCTGGGGGATCGTCGCGGAGTGCTTCCCCGAGGACTGCCGCTGCGGTAGCAAGCTCGGCGACCTGCGGTTCGACCGCGTCGCCACCGCGCTGGGGGCGCGCGGGGTGTACATCGAGCACGGGTCACAGCTAGGGCCGGCGATCGCGGAGGGGCTGGCGCTCGACGCCGTCACCGTCATCCACGTCCCGCTGCTGCTGGGCGGGATCGACTACTGGCGCCGCCAGCTACTGGCGTAGCGCCGAAGTCGAATGCCACGTGGGCGCACCGCGCACCGCGGGCGACATCGGAGCGGCCGGAGCACCGCGTCTGCGCCGTCGCGGGCGGGCAAGGAGTCCGGCTGCCGGATCGGGAAACGTAGCCGGTCTCGGCACGCGATCCGTACCCCAGCGGTACGCATACTGCCAGACCACGGGAATCCTATGGGAGGGTCAACTATGGCCAAGAAGCTACGAGTCGGATTCGTCGGGGCGGGAGGCATCGCCACCGGTGCCCATCTGCCCGGGTACCAGCGGCTGGACACCGTGGAGGTCGTTGCCGCCGCCGATCTGAGCGAGAAGGCGCTGGCGAACTTCGCTGCCAAGGCCGGCGTCTGCCCGGAGAACTGCTTCAGCGACTACCGCCAGATGCTCGAGCAGGTCGACCTGGACATCGTCACCGTCTGCACCCCCAACTCGTGGCACTGTCAGCCCACGCTCGACGCGTTCGCCAGGGGCTGCCACGTGCTGTGCGAGAAGCCCGTCGCGATCAGCGCCGACCAGTGCCGCTCGATGATCGAGGCCGGCAAGCAAGCCAAGAAGGTCTTCATGGTGGGGCAGACGCTGCGCTTCATGAAGGGCTCCGCGCAGATGAAGCAGTGGGTGGACAAGGGCGAAGTCGGCGACATCTACTATGGGCACGCGCAATACCTGCGTGTGCGCGGCGTCCCCGGTGCCTTCGGGTTCGTGTCGCGGGAGCTATCGCAGGGCGGGCCGATCTATGACATCGGCGTCCACGTGCTCGACCTCACCCTGTGGCTCATGGGGTTCCCGGAGCCGGTGGCCGTCTCGGCCGGTGTCTACAACAAGATCGCCAGCAAGAAGTCGCCCCTCATCCCGTTCCCGCCCAGCAAGTACACCGTGCCGGATGACGCCGCCTTCAGCCTGATCCGCTTCGCCAACGGCGCCACCGTGGTCCTCGAATGTAGCTGGGCCCTCAATCTGGTCTCCGGGGCGCACAATGTGATCGTCTGCGGCGAGAAGGGCGGCTGCCAGCTCGAGCCCACCGCCCTGGTCCGCGAGCGCAGCGGGGTGCTCGAGCACGTGACGAACGACATCTTCAAGTACCCGGAGGCGGCGGGGCACTCCGAGGAGATCCGCCAGTTCGTGGATGCTGTGCTCAACAACAAGCCCTCGCCGGTGCCCGGCGAGCAGGCGCTGATCACGCAGCGCATTCTCGATGGCATCTACCTCAGTGGCGAGACGGGGCGGGAGGTTGTGCTGTAGCGGCCGGCGCCCCAGTCGCGCAATCGCACATGCCGGGCCAACGGTCACCGTTGGCCCGGCAATCGATTCCGCTCCTCCCACGGCAGGTCGCCGCTACGCCTCGTGCTTGGTGCGCTCGATGATGTGATCCTGCAGGGGCTTGTTGACGAGGCGGAACTCCTGGCTGAACCCCGAGACGCGCACGATGACGTTGCCGTAGTGCTCGGGATCCTGCTGGGCTTGTCGCAGGCGCTCGGCGCTGACGACGTTGAACTGCATCTGTCCCACGCCACTTCCAATGGCGGCCGCCATCACCTCGACGAACTTGCGCCTCCCCTCGCCCTCGAAGAACGACGGTGACAGCTCGATGATCGCCGAGCTGCTGCCGGCCGCCTTGTAATGGGGGATGCGGGCGAGCGAGTTGAAGTAGGCAGTCAGTCCCTGGCGGTCGCGGCCCGCGGTGGCCGAGAGGCT
>CAZIWQ010000834.1:0-3628 GCA_964542355.1 uncultured Armatimonadia bacterium | reverse complement strand
ACCCGGCACCCACCCTCAGACACCCCCTCTCCGGGACGGAGAGGGGGCCGGGGGGGTGAGGCCGGCCAGGGCCACGGCCACGGCCACGGAGAACGGCAACGGCATGCCCGTTACCGTTCCCTCGCCGCCCCCGGTGGAACTCGGGGGTGTGTTAGGTGGTTATGTATTGACGGGTGGGCCTGGGGGGGGCAGGACCACAAACCTGTGCGTCGGTGGTGCCCGTCCGCGATGGCAGACACAACGGTAAGCTTCTTCACGGAGTCATTCAAGGCCCGCAATCGCGTGATCGCCAGTGCGGTCATCGTCCTGGCGTCAGCGGCTCCGTTCGCCCTCGGCCTGATTGTCGTCACCTACTTCGTGGCCGACCCGCGGGGCTGGGTAGCGCTCGTCGTGACGGCGCTGGCGTTCCTCGCGGCCGGGGGCTTCACCTGGATTGTGCAGGACCGCTTTGCGCTCCTGGGTAACCGCTGGCTGCGCCGCAAGCTCGCGGAACGTCTCGCCGACTGTGAGGACGTGACCCGTGGCGGGGCGCAGCCGGCGTTCGTCGGCTTCGGGCCCGGCGAGGACATCCTCGTGTGGGAGGGCGAGACCGACCTCGATGTCGGCTTCCTGTGCCTGGGAGAGAGTGGTCTCGCCTTCCTGGGTGACCGGTTCACGTGGTCGCTCAGTCGGGACCGCATCGACCGCATTGACCTGACGCCGGCCCCGATGGGGCCGCGCCGGATCGTCATCCACTGGCACGCTCCGCGCGAGTCCGGACGTGCCTTCACGCTCGAGTCGCGGGAGGCCAGCTCACTGCGGCAGGCCGACGCCCGCACCATTGACCTGTTCCGGGGCCTGCGCACCTGGTCGCTGGTCGATGCGGCAGCCGCCGGGCACCCGCTCGTCCTCGGGCATCCGCCGACCGACCAGTATGGCGGGCGCCCGATTGGCGAACCCGCCGCCGGCTGGTGTGCCACCACCCTCGGGATGATGGTCATCATCGTGGTGACCATCTGGTATCTGGCCGGCGAGATGCTCAAGAGCGGCTATACCTACCACGCCGCCCTGTGGGCCGGCTTCGTGTTCGTCGGTGGCGCCGTGTTCACCCGCTGCCTGCTGCACTACCTGCAGAGCACGGGGCCCCGCCCCAGCCCCCGCCACGCGCCCCCGGAACGCTGATCGCTTGACTTGCCACCGGCGGCGGCAATAGAATGCCGCCTTACGTTACCCGTTGCCGGTCACCTCTCGCGGGCGCCTCGCCGCGATCCGCGCGCCCGCACATCGTCCGGAGATGAGCTTGCCTTGCGCCCTGCCTGGCTCGAGATTGACCTTGCCGCGATCGACCACAACCTGTCCCTGATCCGTGACCTCGTGGGCCCGGGGGTGGGTGTGGTCGGGGTCGTGAAGTCGAATGCCTACGGTCACGGTGCCGTCGAGGTCGCCCGGCGCCTCGCGAGCCACGGGGTCACCGCACTCGCGGTCGCCCTGGTACAGGAGGGGGTTGCGCTCCGCGAGGCGGGGATCGAGGGCCCGCTGCTGGTGATGGGCGCCACGGATGTCGACGAGGCCCCCCTCTTCGTCGAGCACACGATCACTCCCGCCGTCTCGCGGGTGGAGTTTGCGCAGGCCCTGTCACAGGCCGCCGGGGACCTCGGTACCACCGCCTCCTGTCACGTGAAGCTCGACACCGGGATGGGGCGTCAGGGTGTGCGCGCCGAGCAGGCCGGGGAGTTCGGTGCGGCCCTGCGAGCCCTCCCCCACCTGAGCGTCGACGGGGTGTTCAGCCACTTCGCCGCCTCCCCGTCCGATCGCGAGTTCACTATCACCCAGATCGAGGCCTTCACCCGCGCTGTTGCTCTGCTCGAGGCCGGCCTCGGCACCCGCATCCCCCTGCGCCATCTCGCCAACAGTGGCGGGGTCCTGCGCCACCCCGAGGCCCACCTGGACGCCGTGCGCCCCGGGGCCCTACTCTACGGCATCGCGGCGCACACCGGGGGCGAGCACCACCCCGCCACCCGGCAGGCGATGAGCCTCAAGGCCCGCATCGTGGCGACCAAGGACATGCGCGCCGGCGAGAGTGTCGGCTATTCCCGCAGCTACGTCGTCTTGCATGACACCCGGACGGCGATCCTGCCCCTCGGCTATGCCGACGGCTACCCCCGGGCGCTCAGCAACAATGCCGACGTGCTGCTGCGCGGCCGCCGCTGTCCGGTTGTCGGCCGCGTCTCGATGGACTGTGTGGTGATCGATGTCGGGGGGCTCGAGGGGGTCGCGGCGGGGGAGGAGGTCGTGCTGCTCGGGTGCCAGGGCGAGGCGATGATCACGACCGGTGAGCTGGCCGAGCGCTGCGGAACGTGTGTCGAGGAGATCGTGGCCCGCATGGGAACCCGGCTGCCCCGCGTGTTCGTCGACAACGCCGACTGACCACGGACGACGAACGGCGCATTCACCACGGAATACACGAAAGACACGGAAGACGGCGGAAGAGAGACGTTGCTCGATCTGTTATTCTGTGTATTCCGCGTATTCCGTGGTCAGACCAGTCGTTCGGTTAGGAGATAGGTATGGGCCAGGCAAGCCCCATCCGCGTTCGTACCCCGGCAACCACCGCCAACCTCGGCCCCGGGTTTGACTGTCTCGGCCTGGCGCTGAACGTGTACAACACGATCGAGCTGGGCCTGGCCGGAGTGACCGCCGTCGAGGTGACCGGCTGCGGCGCCGAGAGCCTCCCCCGGGATGCTGAGAACCTGGTACTGAAGAGTGCCGACCGCGTGGCACAGCGGATCGGCCGATCAGTGCCCGGGTGGGTGCTGCGCCAGCATAACGACATCCCGCTGGCGCGCGGCATGGGCAGCAGCAGCGCCGCCATCGTCAGTGGCCTCGTTGCCGCCAATGAGCTGCTGGGCGCAGGGCTGGCACCCCGCGAGCTGCTCGACATCGCCGTGGCGATCGAGGGGCACCCCGACAATGTCGCACCAGCCATGCTGGGGGGGCTGACAGTGTGCTGCAGCGATGAGGCGGGCCTGGGCGTCGCGCGCTTTGCGCCCCCGCCGAACCTGCGCGCCGTGTTGGCGATCCCCGACTACGAGATCAGCACCGAGGCCGCCCGCCGGGTGATGCCGCGCGAGATCTCGCACGCCGACGGAGTGTTCAACACCTGCCACTCCACGGCGGTGCTGGCGGCACTGATTGCCGGCGACATGGAGTTGCTCGGGCAGGCGATGAAGGACCGCCTCCACGAGCCCTACCGGGCGCGGCTGGTGGCGGGGATGGCGGAGTGTGTGGCCGCCGCCCGTGCTGCGGGGGCCCATGCCGCGGCCCTCAGCGGCTCCGGGCCGACGATCGTCGCCTTCGCGACCGGGAATGAGGCGGAGATCCTCGCGGCGATGCTGGCGGCCCTGCGCGAGCGGGGGGTCACGTGCGAGGGGCGGGTCGCTGAGCTGGAGGCGGAAGGGGCAACCTGCAGCCCTGCCCAGGGGTCCGGCCGAAAAGGCCACGTCCGGCCGGCCCCCGAGGCGTAGCGGCCGGCTGAGTGCCCTCCAGAGCCATTCTGGCGTGGTTTCGCGGCCTCAGAACGGCTTTTCGGCCGCTCCTCTAGAAGTCCGGCCGAAAAGTCCCCCCCCGTGAGGGAGGGTCGGGTCCTGAG
>CAZIWQ010000833.1:0-3644 GCA_964542355.1 uncultured Armatimonadia bacterium | reverse complement strand
CCCCCTCCCCGTGGGGAGGGGGTTGGGGGGTAGGCCGCCGTCGCCGTGCTGGGAGCCGCGCTGACGGGGGATGAACCCCCGCCCTACAGAACGGCAACGGCGGCGGGGTCCCGCCCTGCAGGATCCCCGCCCAACAGGATGGGGCGCGCGCGCCTCAGCAGGTCATGTCCTTGCGGCAGAACACCAGCAGCGTAATGGCTACCGCGATCACTGCATACTCGGCCACATACCACAGGTCCACTCCCAGCGAGCGCCAGTCGACGGTCGCCTTGAACACCTCCTTGAAGCCGTGCAGATGGCTGGTCAGCAGGTAGGGGGAGAGCCACTCGAAGTACGGCATGACCATGAGCGCCACGCTCACGATGAGAAAGCCCACCGTCACTCCGGAAGCCGTGAGCGGGTGCTCGAAGATCGTGGAGCACAGGACGGCGATGGCCGCCACCGACCACATGGAGAGGACGACGACGCCGTAGGCGAGGGCCAGGCGGAGCAGGGCCTGGGGCTCGAGGAACACCCGCAGGCCGTCGCGGAAGGTGATGATGTCGCCGCGTCCGAACACGAGGTAGCCGAGGAGCAGGGAGAAGCCGCCCAGGAACAGCACGAGCGAGGTGGCGTGGATGAATGCCGCGCCGACTTTGGCCACGACCACCACCCAGCGGCGGACCGGACGGGTCAGCATGGTGCGCAGCGTGCCGCGCTGGGCCTCTCCCGCGACGATCCCGCCGGCGATCATCCCGATCAGGAGCGGGATGAAGATGTCAATCGCGACCGGGACTTCGAGCAGGTAGTAGGGCACTGCGGGGCCGGTGATCAGGTTGCCGCCCATCACGAAGTCATCGCCCAACTGGCGGCCGATGCTCTGGGTAGGCGGCCCGGCGGCCCACATCCCCCATACGAACAGGCCGATGAAGATGGCAAGCATGATCGGCCCGGCATAGGTGCCGCGCTGGCGGGCCATCCTCGCGAGCTCTCCGCAAAACAGGGTGAATAGTCTCATGCTATCCGCTGTCCGTGCCGTCCTCCCGTGCCGTTAGCTATCCGTTTGCATCAGGCTCAGATACAGGTCCTCGAGTGTCAGACGCTCGCGCGTGAGGCCTGAGACGCGGAGCCCCGCGTGGACCAGCGCCGTGTTGATGTCGGCGATCGCGTCGGCCGGGCAGACCGCCCGCATTACTCCGTCGCAGGCCTCAACGGACTCCACGAACTGGAGCCCGCGCACGATCGCCAGCCCCCGGGCCGGGTCATCGACGGTAATGCTCACCGAGGTCTGCGGGGTCACGAGCAGGTTGGTGACGCGGTCGCGGCGCATGACCATGCCCCGGCTCACGATCGCGGCATCCGTGCAGATCAGCTCGACCTCGTGGAGCAGGTGACTGGAGAGGAAGACGGTCATGTTCTCTGCGGCGTTGAGGCGCTGGAGGAGGTCGCGGACCTCGACGAGGCCCTGCGGGTCGAGCCCGGAGGCGGGTTCGTCGAGGATCAAGAGCTGCGGGCGCGGCAAGAGCGCCTGCGCGATGCCCAGCCGCTGCTTCATGCCGTGGGAGTAGGTGCGGACCTTGTCGTTCTCGCGACCGGCCAGCCCCACCATCTCGACCACTTCGTCCACGCGGCGGCGGTCGACACGGGCCGACAGGGCCGCGAGCAGCTCGAGGTTGCGGCGCCCGGAGAGGTAGTCCCAGAAGCAGGGCTCCTCGACGAGCGCCCCGACGCGGCCGCCCTGGCGCGAGGCGATGCTGCCGGCCGGCTCGCCGAGTAGCCACGCCGCACCCCCCGTCGGCCGCAAGAGACCCAGGAGGATGCGAATCGTCGTGCTCTTGCCGGCGCCGTTGGGGCCGAGGAAGCCGAAGATCTCGCCCCGGCCGACCGTCAGCTCGAGCCCGCGCAGGGCCTCAATCCGGCCATAGCGCTTCTGCAGGCCGGAGGTCTGGATTGCCAGATCGCTGTCCATCAAACACACTCACCGGGGGCGAAGCGACCCGGCCGCCTCTAGCCTTCCCGGCCGGGTCGCGATCAGCAGCGCACATGTACAACAACACTGACCGCGAGGCAAAGGTTCGTCGGGGCAGCACCGCACCCTCACACGTATCCGCGCTCGTGCTCGACCTCGGCGATGCTCTCCTCGATGATGTCCATCGCCCGGGTGGCGACCTCGGGCTGCATGATGAGCGGGGGCGACAGCCGCAGGACATTCCCGGCCGGGACCCAGGCCACCCCCTTCGCGAACGACCGCTGATAGACCGCGCGCCCCTCCTCCTCCGCCGGCTCGCGGGTGTCGCGGTCCTTGACGAGCTCAATGCCCAGCAGACAGCCCTTGCCGCGCACGTCGCCGATCAGCGGGTGGCGCTCCTTCATCGCTTGCATGCGCTGCATCAGGAGGTCGCCCAGCTCCGCGGAGCGCCGGACGAGATCCTCCTCCTCAATCACCTCGAGGCTGGCCAGCGCCGCAGCACAGGCCATCGGGTTGCCGCCATAGCTGGTGGAAGCGCTGATCTTCTCCACCTGATCCTTGAAGCGGTCACTCACCAGCATGGCGGTGATCGGGAAGCCATTGCCGAGGCCCTTGCCGAGGGTCATCACATCGGGCACCACGTCCCAGTGCTCGACGCAGAACATCTTCCCGGTGCGGGCCATGCAGGTGAGCACTTCATCGGCGAACAGGAGGATTGAGCGCTCATCGCAGAACCGGCGCAGCGCCTGCATGTAGCCGTCGGGGGGCACCGTCGATCCGGCCCAGCCCTGGATCGGCTCGAGCACGATGGCGGCGACGCGCCCCGCCGTCTCCTCCTTGATGATCGTGTCGAGGTACTGCAGACAATAGAGCCCGCAGGCCGGATGGGTCAGCTTGAACGCGCAGCGGTAGCAGAAGGGGCGCGGTGCGAGGAAGAACCCCGGTGCGCGCAGCCCCTGGGTCGGGTCCATGCGCGCCAGCGAGACCGCGCCGAGGGTCTTCCCGTGGAAGTCACGGTAGAACGAGATGAACTCGAGGTTGGGGTGGTTGGCGGCGCGACAGATGCGCAGCCCGGCCTCGACGGCGGCGGTGCCGGAATCGTAGAGCTGAATCCCCCCCAGGTCACCGGGCGCGATTGCCGCCATCTTCTCCAGCAGCCGGGTCTTGATCGGGGTGGTGAAGTCATGGCAGTTCATGAGCGTGCGAGCGGCCCTGGCCACCGCCTCCGACACCCGCGGATGGCAGTGCCCGAGGCTGGTGACATAGATCCCGCTCGAGAAGTCGAGGTAGGTGTTCCCGTCGACATCGGTGAGGGTCACGCCATGGCCGCTCGCGAATGCGACGGGGAACAGCCGCACCTGGCTGGAGTAGCCTTTCATGTGGTGGCTCGCGCGAGCGTGCCACGCTTGCGACTGCGGGCCGGGTGGCGGACAGACGAGCTTGGGGTACTGCGTCGGGTCAATGTCAGCCCAGTAAGGCATCGGAGGTCCTCCCATGGAGCCAGTTCGGCATGGCTGGCGGACAATTCCCTCCCGGTGGCCACCTCTCCTGCTTTGCGACGGGGGCGGAGCGAGGAAGGCCCGGAAGAGGCAACCGGCGAACGGTGCTACGCGCGTAGGCCGACCGTCCCGACGCCGCTGGTTTTTGGCCAGCCCGTCGGCGACCGCACGAACTCGGCCTCTGGGCCGATGTCATC
>CAZIWQ010000832.1:0-3655 GCA_964542355.1 uncultured Armatimonadia bacterium | reverse complement strand
GCTGCGGCTTCTGCGAAGCCGCATTCGCTCCTCAGGATGACATCGGCCCAGAGGCACGAGTTCGTGCGGTCGCCGACGGGCTGGCCAAAGAACAGTGGCGTCGGGACGGTCGGCCTACGCGTCTGCGGCTCGTTTGTCGCCGCAGTCCCTCGTAGTCCGGCCCCTCCGAACGACGCGCGGGCGAAGCACGGTTGTGCTGTTGGCCGCCCGGCCGAGAAGACCGCTTCCGGCCGCTCGTCTAGCGGACGGTGTCCCAGAGCTAAGCAACCGCGGAGCAAGTGGGAGTGAGCGCAATGCCAGATCAGACCTTTACGGGTGCCGACGGTCTGCTGCGGGTGTTCGAGGAGGAGGGCGTGGACCTCGTCTTCGGTTTCCCCGGCGGCTCGGTGATCCCGATCTACGACAAGCTGTACCACCGGATCGCGGCGGGCACGATCCGCCACATCCTGCCCCGCCACGAGCAGGGCGCGGTGCACGCCGCCGACGGCTATGCGCGGTCGACCGGCAAGGTCGGCGTCTGCATGGCCACCAGCGGGCCGGGGGCCATGAACCTCGTCACCGGCCTGGCCACCGCGTACATGGACTCCATCCCCCTGGTGGCCATCACCGGACAGGTCAAGACAATGGCCATCGGCAAGGATGCCTTCCAGGAGGCCGACACCATCGGTGTCACCATGCCGATCACGAAGCACAACTATCTGATCAAGCACATCTGCGATCTGCCCGAGGTGGTCCGCGAGGCGTTCTACATCGCGCGCACGGGCCGGCCGGGACCGGTGTTGATCGACCTGCCCTCCGACGTGACGGCTGGGTCGTGCCAGTGGATTGAGCCCCACCCACGCACCATCCCCGGCTATAACCCACCGGGCAAGGGTGACCCGGAGGCCATTCGACAGGCCGCGCACATGATCTCCTCGTCGCAACGCCCGATCCTGTACATCGGCGGTGGCGTCATCGCCTCCGGTGCCGCCCCGCTGGTGCGCGAGCTGGCGGAGAAGGCCAACCTCTACGTGGTCCACACGCTGCTGGGCAAAGGCGGCTTCCCCGAGAGCCATCCGTTGTCGATGGGGATGCCGGGCATGCACGGCATGGCGTACGCCAGCCATGCCCTGCAGCACTCCGGCCTGATCATCTGCATCGGCGCGCGCTTTGATGACCGCGTCACCGGCGACCCGTCACGCTTCGCCCCCGATGCCAGTGTCATTCACATCGACATCGATCGCGCCGAGATCAACAAGGTGCGCCATGCCGACGTGGCGATCACCGGTGACGCGCGGCTGGTGCTGGAGGAGCTTGTGCCGCTGGTCACGCACCGCCCGCCGGGGGAATGGGAGGCCCATCTGCAGGAGTACCGGGCCGACCATCCGCTCAGCTATGACACCGACCCGCCCGATGGCATCGCCCCGCAGTATGTGATTGAGCAGGTGCATGAGCTGACCGGTGGCGACGCGATCGTCGCCACCGAGGTCGGCCAGCACCAGATGTGGGCCGCGCAGTACTATCGCTGCGACCGGCCGCGGCAGTTCCTCACCAGCGGGGGCCTCGGCACCATGGGCTACGGCTTCCCGGCCGCGATCGGTGCCCAGTTCGGCAACCCGGACAAGATCGTGGTCGACATCGCCGGCGATGGCTCGATCCAGATGTGCATCCAGGAGCTCGCCACCGCCGCCCTCCACGCGCTGCCAGTCAAGGTCGTCATCCTCAACAACGGTTACCTGGGGATGGTGCGACAGTGGCAGGACCTGTTCTACGGCAAGCGCTACGCGGGGGTCGACCTCGTCGGCAACCCGGACTTCGTCAAGCTGGCGGAAGCCTACGGCGGCGCCGGGTTCCTGATCACGGAGAAGGACCAGGTGCGGGGAACGCTCGAACAGGCGCTGGCGATCGATGACCGCCCCTGTCTGCTCGACTTCCGGACCCCGCCGGAGGAGAACGTGTTCCCGATGATCCCGGCCGGCAAGGCGTTTGAGGACATGTTCGAGACCACGCCGTCCTGACGGCCCGACCGTCACACCCAGATTGCCGTTGGAGGGCTAGCCCATGAAGCACACCATCTCTGCCATGGTCGAGAACAAGCCCGGCGTGCTCGCCAGGATGTCAGGGCTGTTCGCGCGACGTGGCTTCAACATCGACAGCCTGGCTGTGAGCACCACCCACGACCCCGCCGTCTCGCGCATGACGATTACCGTCAACGGCGACGAGGCGACGCTCGAGCAGATCTGCAACCAGCTCATCAAGCTCATCGACGTGATCGAGGTCATCGATCACACCCCCGACGTCTACGTCGAGCGCGAGCTGTGCCTGTGTAAGGTCACCTGCACCGCCGTGACCCGCCACGACATCATCGACCTGTGCGCGATCTTCCGCGGTGACGTGGTGGATGTCGGCGACGAGTCGCTGATCATGCAGGTAACCGGCGACGAGGAGAAGATCGACGCCTTCGTGCGTGTCATGCACAAGTTCGGGATCCTGGAGATGGTCCGCACCGGCAAGATCCTGCTCGTGCGCGGTGTCCAGCGGACCTGAACCCGCGCACTGCGCGGCGATGGGAGGCGACCTACCGATGTCCTGCGACCATGCCCCAAGCGCGGTTCTTCGCTCCGCCGCCGTCCTCGCTGGTCCCGGGGTGGCCCGGGGTCGGCGTACCGACAGACCCGGTGGGGGCCCCGGCGGGCCCCGGTGCCGTCGGCGGACGCTGCTTCTCGCTGCCCTGGCCGCTGGTCTCGTGTCGCTGCTCGCGGCTACCGGCTACGGCCAGGGCTACTACCAGAACCGGCGCGGGGAGGTCGTGACCCGAGTCGACTTCGGGGAGGCCCAGTTCACTGACTGCCTCCTGAGTCGGGCGCGCCTCACCCGCATCAGGCTCGATGGCCTCGCGCTGCGCGACTGTACGGGCGACGCCACTGAGCTCACTGCCGTGTCGCTCATCCGCCCCAGCTTCACCAACGTGACGATGACAGACGTGCGCTGGGACGGGGGCAAGCTGGCGGGGAGGCTCACGGGCCTCGAGCTCCCCTCGCTCCGGCTCGAGCGCTGCTCGGGCGGTGAGTGGCTACTGGAGGGGACCGAGGTGAGCGAGCTCCGCCTCACCCGCCTGCACGCCCGCTCGCTCCGGATCGAGGGGATGGAGGTCGGTGGCGGCGAGCTTGGGAATATCAAGGCACGCAGCACGCGCTGGCGCCGCTGTGATCTCTCCGACGCCCGCCTTGACAGCGTGCAGCTCTCCGACGCCGAGCTGACGGGCTGCGACCTGTCGGACATACGCGCCTCGCGCTGTGACCTGCGTGATGCCCGCTTCGACAACTGCGAGATCCGCGGGCTGGTCATCAACGGCCACAACATTGAGGAGCTCATCCGCAAGGCAGAGCGCTGAGGAGGCTCCTGGGAGCCCGGCGACCGTTGCGATAGGGTGACGTCATGGAGGACATGCGGGAGCTGATCACCGTCGAGGCCTTCGACCGGGCCGTCCTGCTCGCGGCCGGCGTCTGGGTCGGCCTGTGCCTGCTCGCAGGCGGGTACGGTCTCGTGCGCCGCCGCCCCCATCCCCTGCGCCGGCCGCTTGCCTGTGCGCTGCTCGGCCCGCTGCTGATCGGCCTGTGGCGCTTCTACTCGTGGATGGTGCGCGTCGACCCCACGACGGGGGCAGTGGGGCTGC
>CAZIWQ010000831.1:0-3656 GCA_964542355.1 uncultured Armatimonadia bacterium | reverse complement strand
CCTGTGGCGCCCCTTTCTGGGTCGGTGCCAGACCAGCAGAATCATGCTTAACGGGCCCCTAGTCCGCCGCCGGATAGCTGCCGAGGACTTTCAGGTTGTGCGAATGCGGCCGCAGGCCATCCAGCGCGGCACACACCCGGGCGTCGGTGATGTGGCCCTCGAAGTCCACGTAGAACACGTACTCCCAGAGCCGGGACCGTGAGGGGCGCGACTGGATCAGCGTCAGGTTGATGCCGTGTTCGTCCAGCGGCTCGAGCGCATGGTGCAGCGAGCCGGCGCGGTGGGCCACGGAGAACACGATGGAGGTCTTGTCCCGGCCCGTGGGCGCGACGTCGTGGCGACCCATCACGAAGAAGCGCGTGCGGTTGTCGGGATGGTCCTCGATATTCTCGGCCAGCACGGTGAGGCCGTGAGCCTCGGCGGCGATGCGCGGGGCGATCGCCGCGGCATGCGGCTCGCCGGCGGCGAGGCGGGCCGCCGCGGCGGTGCTGGCCGCGGCGATCTGGTCGGCGTCCGGCAGGTTCTCACGGAGCCACTCCCGCGACTGGCCAAGCACCTGCGGATGCGAGTAGACAGTCCGGATCGCGCCCAGCTCACCCGTGGCGAGCAGCGCGTGGTGCACCGGCAGATAGGTCTCGGCGCACACCTTGAGCGGCGTCTCGAGCAGACAGTCACAGGTCTCCCCGATCACGCCGTTGAGTGAGTTCTCGATCGGCACAATGCCAACCTGGGTCTCATCGCGCTCGGTGGCACGGAACACCTGCTCGATGCTCCGGCTGCTCACGAGGTGGGCCGAGGCCCCGAAGTGCTTGAGCGCCGCCAGGTGTGAGTGCGTCAGCGGCGGACCCAGGTAGGAGACCCGCAGCACCTGGAGCGCGCGACACGCCGAGATGATCTCGCGGTAGATGGCGCGCAGGGCATCGGCGGGCAGCGGGTCGGCTCCCAGCTCACACACCCGCCGCAGCAGTTGGGCCTCGCGCGAGGGGTCATAGACGGGAGTATCCGACTGCGCCTTGGCCTCCCGCACCTGCTCCACGATCTGCGCCCGGCGGGCAAGCGCCTGCACGATGTCGGCATCGGTGGCATCGATCTGTTTGCGGAGCTCGTCCAGTGACATGCCGATCCTCCGGCGGTGTCCGGCACCGGCGAACCCGGTGCGGGACCGAGTGTGGGCTGATTGTGCGACTGGCTCTTGACCGAACCGGCGGGGTGCGCCCATACTATCTCTCACACCGCCACCGCATGCCGGGAACCGGGCGGGCGGGATCCCGGCCCCCCGTGTGCGCGGCGTTGCCTGGCGGCAGGGAGGCACCCGGGCGTATCTTAGCACAGTCCGTGGCCAACGGCCAAGCCGGGGTCCGGCTGCAACGGCTACGTCCGGCCGGCCCCCGAGGCACGACGACCGCCCGGGCGCCGTGCCGAGCCCTGCTGACATGGCTGCGCGGCCGGGGAATGGCTTCCCGACCGCTCTTACACCGGCGCGCCGGCGACGGCCGCCGCTTACCAACGGGGTGAATGCATGCCAGGACAGCCGGCCCGCAATTGGAGTGAGCGCCTCATGCCCGCCGACCTGTGGGAGGAGTGTCCGGGGTGCCACCAGCTTATCTATACGAAGGCACTGGCGGGTAACGCGTGGGTCTGCGACAAGTGCGGCTACCACTTCCGCCTCACCGTGTGGCAGCGTCTGGAGCTGACGGTCGACCCGGGCACGTTCGAGGAGTGGGACGTCGACCTGCCAATCAGTGACCCGCTGCATTTCCCCGAGTACCTGGAGAAGCTGGAGGAGGCGCGCCGCAAGACCGGGATGTCGGAGGCCGTGGTGACCGGTCGCGCGTGTCTCGACGGCGTCGCCGTCGGTCTCGGCGTGATGGACCTCAAGTTCATCGGCGGCAGCATGGGTTGGGGGGTCGGGGAGAAGATCACCCGCCTGATGGAGCGCTGCATCGCCGACGCGCTCCCGGCCATCGTCTTCTGCGCCACCGGCGGCGCCCGCATGCAGGAGAGCCTGGTCTCGCTGATGCAGATGGCCAAGACCGCCGCGGCGGTGGGCCGGCTGACGCACGCCGGTCTCCCCTACCTCAGCGTGCTCACCGACCCCACCTACGGCGGCGTCACGGCCAGCTACGCGTTCCTGGGAGACATCATCATCGCCGAGCCCGGGGCGGCGATGGGCTTTGGCGGCCCCCGCGTCATTGAGGTCACCAACATCAAGATGCCGCCCAACGTCCAGACCGCCGAGTTCCAGTACCAGCACGGGATGCTGGACCTGCTGGTGCCGCGGCCGCAGATGAAGGAGATGCTCGGGCGCATCCTGCGCTGGGCGGCGACGTCGCCCCAGAGCGCGCCGCAACCCGGTGACACCGAGCGCGGGGGCGAGACGACCCTCGCCCCGGGCGGCCCGGACCAGGTCCCCGCGGTGTTGGCGCCGACGCCGGGCACCTCACTGCTCAAGCTCTCACCATGGGAGCGTGTCCAGCTCGCCCGCCACCCCGATCGTCCGCTGGCCCTCGACTATATCGAAGCCTTCGTCACTGACTTTGTGGAGTTGCACGGCGATCGCCGCTACGGCGACGACGGCGCCATCATCGCCGGGCTCGGGACGCTCGACGGCTTGCCGATTGCCGTGATCGCCCAGCAGAAGGGCCGCACCTCGGCCGAGCGGCTGGCCCGCAACTTCGGCAGCGCACGCGCGGAGGGGTACCGCAAGGCGATGCGGGTGATGGCGCTGGCCGCGCGGCTGCAGCGCCCGATCCTGACGTTGATCGACACGAAGGGGGCCGACTGCCTCGAGGAGGCCGAGGCGCGGGGGATCAGCGAGGCCATCGCCACCAACCAGCGCGACATGTTCGCGCTCCCGACCCCGATCGTGTGTGCCGTGATCGGCGAGGGCGGCAGCGGGGGGGCGATCGGCCTCGGTGTGGGGGACGTCGTGCTGATGCAGGAGAACGCGTACTACTCGGTGATCGCCCCCGAGTCGTGCGCCGCGATCCTGTGGCGCAGCCCGGAGCGGAAGGTCGAGGCGGCGGCGGCTCTGCGCCTGACCGCCGCCGATGCGGTGGAGCTGGGAGTGGCCTCCGCGATCGTGCCGGAGCCACCCGGAGGCGCCCACCTCGACCCCCGGGGCGCTGCCCGCGCCCTCCGGGCCGCCGTCGTCGCGGCGCTGGCGCCGCTCCTGCAGACGCCGCCCGAGGCGCTCGTGGCACGGCGCTACGAGCGGTTCCGCCACATCGGCGACCCCCGTCGCACGGGCTGACGGACCCGACCGAGGTGACTGCCGGACGGGGGGACCGGACGCACCGCTCGCGCCGCGTGCTCACGCCACGCGCGACCTCGTCCCCCGGGAAGTGATCGCTGCCATGCTGCGGCCATACCCCACCCGGAGTCTCGCTGACCTCCAGCCCGGGCAACACCTGTGCTCAATCCATGAGAGCGACGAGGAGCAGCGCGCGCTCTTTGTGCAGTTCGTTCGCGATGGCCTGGAGCAGGGCCAGCGCATCCTGTGCCTGACGGCGGACGGGGGGGAGGGCCTTCCCCTCGACGCGCTGAGCGCCGGCGGCCTGCCCGGCGCCGACCTCGCTGCCGCCGGCCGCCTCGTCTTGCTCCCGGCCGCGACCGTCGGCACTGCCGACGGCGACCTCGACCTCGCCGCGCTGTTC
>CAZIWQ010000830.1:0-3662 GCA_964542355.1 uncultured Armatimonadia bacterium | reverse complement strand
TGCCGGGAGCTATCAGCTCATCAGCTATCAGCTATTCGCTTCACGCTATCCGCTTGCCGCAAGAAGGAGTGTCAACCAGATGCTGTCATCACAACAGGTCAAAGAGTACGCCCTCAGTTGCGGCGCCGACATCGTGGGGATCGCCTCCATGGACCGCTGGGAGGGGGCTCCGAAGCAGTCGGACCCGCGCTTCATCGCCCCCGATGCCAAGTCAATGATCGTGATGGGGTTCCGCATCCCGCGCGGAAGCCTCCGGGGCGTCGAAGAGGGCACCTTCTGGGTCTCGTACTGCTCGATGGGCTATGCGGCCATCAACCACGTGCTGCAGCCGATGGTGTTGTGGCAGGTCACGGCCATGCTCGAGGACTGTGGCTACGAGGCCTGTCCCGTACCGAACAACTTCCCGTGGACCAACAACAGTGGGGAGAGCGGCGAGCCGAACCTGGCGTTCAGCATGCCGGTGTCCCCGGAGAAGCCGGCACCGGATGTGTTCCTTCACATGCGGATCGCGGCGTACGCGGCGGGGATGGGGGAGATCGGCTGGTCGAAGATGTTCCTCTCGCCGAAGTTCGGGCCGCGCCAGCGTCTCGCCGCCATCATCACCGATGCCCCGCTCGAGCCCGACCCGATCTACGAGGGCCCGGCCCTGTGCGATCGCTGCATGCTCTGTGTCAAGGGCTGCACCGGGGACGCGATCCCGACTGACAAGTCGGTCAAGATCAATGTCGCCGGCCACGAGGTCGAGTGGGGTGACATCGACTACAGCATCTGCAGTCGCTACTTCTGCGGCGCTGCCGAGGAGTACAACCCCTTCATGATCACGCCGCAGGATCAGGAAGGGTTCCAGCAGCCGGTGGGCAAGGCCCAGCAGTACAAGGTGGGTCCGACCTACGACTACGGCCGCGCCATCGAGGGTGCGCGGGGCTGCATCCGCGCCTGCATGATTCACCTCGAGGAGCAGGGGAAGCTGAGCAACACCTTCGACCAGCCGTTCCGCCGCCGCAAGCCGTGGAAGCTCGAGTGGCCGCGCTGACGCCCGTCAGCCGGAGCTCGCCCCCATCGCCGCCGCTGCGAGGAAGGACCGGCTCCTGCTCACGCGCGCCCTCGCATCTGGCAGGCCCTTCGCCAGAAGACCGCGCCGCGGTCCGGGCTCAGGATGACAGTCGCGGCCGGTGGCCGCAATCCGCCGGCACACACGCGCCGGCGCTACCGACAGGAGTCAACTCATGCCCACCGCACAAGCGGTCAAGGACTTCGCCCGCTCCTGCGGTGCCGACATCGTCGGCATCGGCTCGATGGACCGGTTCGAAGGTGCCCCCAAAGAGATGGACCCCCGCTACATCTTCCCGGAAGCCAAGGCGATCGTCGGGCTTGGGTTCCGCATTCACCGCGGCTGCTTCCGCGGGATCGAGGAAGGGACGTTCTTCGGCGCGTATCCCTCGATGGGTTACGCCGGGATCAACTACCGCGACGCCCCCATCACGCTGCGCGCGATCTGCAGTGCGCTGGAGGACGAGGGCTACGAGGCGGTGCCGATCCAGAACATGCTGTTCCGCAACCCCTTGAGCCCCAACGATGGGACGCCACAGCAGACGTGGCGCTCGGTCGCCCCCGAGTTGCCCGCGCCGGATGTGATGCTCCACTTCCGCATCGCCGCGGTCGTCTGTGGCATGGGCGAGATCGGGTTCGGCAAGGTATTCCTGAGCCCGGAGTTCGGGCCCCGGCAGCGCCTAGCGTTCCTGCTCACCGACGCCCCGCTGGAGCCGGACCCGATCTTTGAGGGTCAGATCTGCGACCGCTGCAAGCTATGTGTCCGCGACTGCACGGTCGGCGCCCTCAGCGCCACCGAGACCATCAAGATCACTGTCGCCGGCAAAGAGATCGAGTGGGCCAAGCTCGACGAGACGAAATGCTCCAGCGGCTACTCGGGGGCCAATCCGCACTACTCGCCCCACACCCCCGAGGACTATGACATGGAGCAGGCGCTCTCGCGCTACTACGGAGTCGGCGACATCTCGTACAACGCCGCCTCGAGCTCGATGTTCCACCTGCCGGGGGCGCTCGAGGGTGCGCGGGGCTGCATCCGCGCCTGCTTCATCCATCTCGAGGAAACCGGGCGAATCAAGAACCTGTTCCACAGCCCGTTCCGCAAGCGCAAGCCATGGCGCCTGGACTAGCCAGGGTCGCCGGCCGTCTCCGTGTGGGGCAGGCTTTCGAGCCTGCCGCCGTCCTGATGCATCGCGACGCGCCATCAGGTCCTTGGCTGTTGGTCGGCAACCGCTGAGAGGATCCGTCACCAGCACTGCTGTGCAGTCCGTTCGTCTGGGAGGCACTAGTCATGCGAGCTAGTGGAGCCATCTTCATCGCGGTGATCCTGTGCTGCGGCGCGTGGGCGGCCGACTACCCACTGCGGCCCTACGCATATCACGAGGGGTTCGAGGGTGCGGCACCGACGCTGGAGTTGTGGGCCAAGAACGGTGAATCCACGGTCGACTTCAGTGGGCCGACCGAGGAGCAGGCGTTCGAGGGCAAGCGCTCGTACAAGTTCGCCGTCACGCTCAAGGGCGGCTCCTACCACTACTACGGTGTCAGGCTGCGGGTGCCCTGTGCCGGCAAGCTGAAGCTGTCGGCGCGGGTGTTCGTCGCGGCGGGGACGACCGCCAACGTCGGCTTCGGGACGAACATGGTCTACCCCCCGACCAGCCTCTCCGGCTGTGGGGCCGCGGAGACCTTCGAGAAGCCCACCGGCGAATGGAAGCTCGTCGAGGTCGACCTCGTGAACGTCGGGCGCGACGGTGCCTCCCACGTCCTGAGCGGCGTGACGGCGACCGCCACGGGCGACGACGCAGGGGCGTACCTCGACCGCTGGTCGCTGTTCATCTACGGAGGGGAAGGGAAGCGCGCGGTCGTCTACCTCGATGACGTCCGCATTGAGGGGCAGGCCCCCGCGGAGGCCGACTACAATGCCGATGTCGCGACGCGCTGGCAGGTGGCGCGAGAGCGCCTGAACGGACGCGTGGCCGACTGGCGCGCCCGCATTGCCGCGGCCCGCCAGGCGCTTGCGGCGATGCCCGCGGTGCCCCCGGCCTCACAGGCGAACTACGAGACCATCCGCGCCAGCGCCGACCGTGCCGAGAAGCTCATCGACGGCCTCGCGAAGCGCGGGTACGGCGCGCGAACAGAGATCGATGAGATCGAGCAGGCGATTGTCATCGTCGCCGATGGCCCCGAGACGATTCGGGCAATCACCGCGGCGAGGGCGGCGGGAGCTCCGCTGCTCGTCTACACCCCCCGCGCCATTACCAACGCGCAGCTCTCCGCCACCTTCCCCATCCCGGCTCGTGTCGGGAACGAGTTGAGCTGCACCGCCGCCCGCGGTGAGTACGAGTCAGTCTCGCTCGCCGTCTACGCTCTCTCCGAGCTCAAGGGAGTGACTGTGTCCGCGAGCGACCTGCGGGGGCCGGACCGCACCATTCCCAGCAGCGCTGTTGACGTTCGCATCGTGAAGAGCTGGTACCAGGCCGGCCGGGGGATCGGGGACCTCAAGCACAAGGCGCTGGTGCCGGAGCTGCTCCTGAAGGACGACGGACTCGTGCGTGTGGACACTGCCGAGCAGCAGAACTACCTGCGCAGTACCGCCGAGAACGGCACCGCCAGCTACC
>CAZIWQ010000829.1:0-3662 GCA_964542355.1 uncultured Armatimonadia bacterium | reverse complement strand
AGGTAGCCAACAACAAAGGCCTTGACGGGGCTTAGGGATTCTACAGACGGCGACGGCCAACGGCAACGGCCCTTCTCCCGCTTCGCGGGCTCAGGGTGGTCCCGCAAGCGGGACCACGGCGGGTGCAGGGAATGGCACGCCAGTTGCACGTTCTGCGGGCAAGTTCGCCTCACCGGCGGCGGTCACCTTGCGGCCGGGCCCGGCGACCTCACAAAGGTGAGGGCGCTCGCACCCGCGAATTAGCACCACTGATTACCTCGGCTCCATCACGTCCGGAGGATTGCGCATGGACCAACAGCCGCGTGTCACCACCACGTCCGAGCTCCAGATCGCCCGCGTGCCGCGAGCCAGCTTCGAGGAACACTGTGTGACAGTGGCGGGGAGTGCCCGCCTGGGTCTGGATGACTTGAGTCAGCGCATGCGGGAGGCGTTCCCCGGCGGGGTGAGCATCCTGCAGGCCGATCTCTTTGGCCCGGCGGGGGCCTTCGCGGCATATGATGTGAACCGGACGCCGATCCCGGCACTGCGCCTGGTCGGGGATGAGCCCCACGGGCCTGCGCTGGGGGGGGCACACATCCACGTCGCATCCGGTGCGGCGCTGCAGCCGATCCGGCTGGACGACCGGGTGGTGGGGATGCATTGGGAGACTGCGCAGTCGGTGGAGTGTCTGCTCGGAGGCGTCGGCCCGGCGGACCTGTCCGCGCCGGCGCCGGAGCAGGCGCGGCGGACCTTCGAGCGGATGGAGCAGGCCCTGGCGCAGGCGGGAATGGACTTTGGCCACGTCTTGCGGACCTGGCTGTACCTGCAGGACATCCTGGCGTGGTATCCCGAGTTCAACCAGGTGCGGACCGCGTTCTTCACCGAGCGGGGTGTGTTTGACGGCCTGGTGCCGGCGAGCACGGGGATCGGCGCCGCCAACCCGGAGGGGGCGTGGATGGTGAGTGGTGCGTACGCGGTGCGCAGCAAGCAGGGCGCAGTGGCGGCGCAAGCCGTGGAGTCGCCGCTGCAGTGTTGTGCGCGCAAGTACGGGAGCTCCTTCAGCCGCGCGGTGGAGGTCGCCGTGGACGGTTGCCGGCGGCTGTTCGTTTCGGGCACGGCCAGCATCAGCCCCGACGGCAAGACCGTGCATCTGGGCGATACCGCGGCGCAGATCGAGCGGACGCTGGATGTGGTCGCGGCGCTGCTGGAGTCGCGGGAGATGAGTTGGGGCCATGTCACGCGGGCGCTGGCGTACTTCCTCAGTGCTGGTGAGGCGCCGCTGCTGGCGCCGGCGCTGGCGCGGCGCGGCCTGGCCGATCTGCCGGTGGTCGTGGCCAACAACACGATCTGCCGCCCGGACCTGCTGTTTGAGCTCGAGGTGGACGCCGCGCGGGCGGGGAGCTAGCGCGCACGCAGATCGGCAACTGAGCAGGAGTCTATGGCCCGCACAGTGAAAAATGGGAACCGTCGGGGGGTAATCAGCCGATAGCGAGGAGGCACGGTCCATGCGCAAGTGCGGGTTCACGTTGATCGAGTTGCTCGTAGTGATCGCCATCATTGCCATCCTGGCGGCCATTCTGTTCCCGGTCTTCGCCCGGGCGCGGGAGAAGGGTCGCCAGGCGAGCTGCACGAACAACGTCAAGCAGATCATTCTGGGGATGATCCAGTACGTCCAGGACTACGACGAGAAGCTTCCCACCGGGACCTCATACTGGTGGGCGCCCCAGAACACGTGGGGCAATACCCCGATCGAGCCCACCGGCTGGCACCAGAACCTGATGCCCTATATCAAGAACGCGCAGGTGTTCATCTGCCCCAGCGATGCGGCGCCCGCAACGACGCCGTGGGCGCCCACCGGCGTGGGCTGGGTGAGCGATGGCGGGATGCGCCTGAGCTACGCGGCCAACATGTGCCCGATGCAGTTCGGCTATCAGTCGCTGTCGAGCTACCAGAACGTATCGTGCTGGGGCTGGCTCATCGAGGATGCCACCTAATTACTCGTACTGGTATCCCGGCGACAATGACCTGACCAACAACAGCTACCATCGGCCCTACATCCACCTGGCGGCACGGCACAATGACGGTGGCTTGATCGGCTACATGGACGGGCACGCCAAGTGGCATACGGCGAGCGACATCCGGGGCCAACTGGCTACCGGCGGCATTCGCTGGGCACCAGGCATCCAGGCGTGGTAGGCGGCCCTCGGAGACCGGCCGGACGCGGGGGAGGGAACGCCCCGCGAGGTGGTGCAGCACCTGTGGGGAGGGGCGGACCCCGGGGGAGGGTTCGGCATGCATAGGGTGCCATGGAACGGCCTCACTCATCAGTGGAACGGACCCGTGGACGAGGGCTGTGTTGGGTGCCTGTTCGCGTTGTGGCTCGCCTCGGAGCTGGCCATCTGTATTGCGGCCTTCGTGGGCGGTCTCTGGGATGTGGCGACTGTTGCCGCGTGTGTCGTGTCCCTCGCCCTATTCCTTGTCACGGTCCTTGTATGGTGGCCAGGAGGCCGATGACGGCGACACCGGGGAGCAGAGCGGCTCCCCGGACCGGCGGCCGGCGCGACGATCGCCACGAGATGGCGGCGCCGATGGCCGCGACCAACCGCCGCGTTGTGTGGGGCTTCGTGAGTTTGGTGGGATGACCCCCTCCGCAGAAGACCGCTAGGACAGCGACGACGCGGGACAGCAGACAACCGCGATGCCAGCCATACCGACCCCCGCAGCCTTCATGGCTGGCGGGGGTCGTTGCTATGTGGCGCAAGGGGGTGGAGGGCGAGGGTCGGCGGCCGGGGAAGGGAACAGGGCCGCAACCCAGGCGACGCGACTTGCGCGACAGGCTCCGCCGGAGGTGCTCCCATGACGAAGCGGGCAATTGCCCTGCCGATGACCGCCGCCGCCGTGATCTGCAGCGTGCTGGCCATCGGCCGGGGCGAGTGTCAGCCACAGATCACGACCGACGACGGCCTGGCACTGCGGTTCGGCGAGGGCGGGCGGATCAGCGAGGTTCTGTTCCGGGGCGAGAGCCTGCCCAGTGGCGGGGCGTCCGGCGGGCTGTCCATCGCCGATGCCGAGCAGGCGGCCAAGCGCGAGACGAACCTCCTCGCCAATCCGTCGGGTGAGGCAGCACGGGACGGCAAGCCCGAGGGATGGAGCATCGGGGGCGACTGGACCTGGGATGGAGAGCAGGCACACACCGGCACGCGCTCGTTCCGGGTCACGGTTCCGCCCGGGGGGACGCCGCGTGCCAGCGGGGAGTTGTCCCAGACGATCCCCGTGAGGCCCGGTGCGAGCTACACGCTGCGCTGCTTCGTGAAGACGCAGGACTGTGGTGGCAAGTACCCGCCGGCGCTGTACGCATGGCAGACCGACCCCACCGGGAAGCAGTCCGGCCCGCAGGCCGGCACGGGCGGGAAGATAGGCACCAACGACTGGACGGAGCTCAAGGTCGACTTCCAGACGGCCCCCGGGACGCGCTCCGTCAAGGTCTACTCGAACATCTACTTCAGCCATGGTACGGCGTGGTTTGACGACTACTCCCTGGTGCTTCACGAGACGACGACCGCGCCGGTGGCGGTCCCGGTGCAGGGGACAGGCGCGGCACTGACCGGCAGCAGTGTGGTCCCCGGTCTGGACGTGAAGCTGGCGACGAGCTATCGGGCGGAGCCGGGGCGGCTGCGCCTGGA
>CAZIWQ010000828.1:0-3663 GCA_964542355.1 uncultured Armatimonadia bacterium | reverse complement strand
CTACGCCCAGTCCCCCGCGCAGTTCCACCTCATCAGTACGGGAGCGAAGCCGAGCATGCCTGACACGACGCAGGCTGCAAAGGCAGCCCACGCGGCCGGCCCGCAGGTGCTCCAGGCCAGCCCCACATGGGCGTTCGAGGCAGTGGAGTACGCGGTGGCGCCATTGTCGCCGACCATCAGCAGCCCGGACCGTTGCACTCTGGCGCTGTACGTCCGCAATCGCAGCCGGGCGGAGGCGAGCGTCAGCGACCTGGCGCTGGATGACGCTCCGGCGGAGACTCTGGTGGAGCAGGGCCGCCTCGCGTGGTGGCGCGCCTGGCCGCGAGTGGTGCCGCCGGGCGGCGTGGCCCAGGTGCTCGTGAAGTTCGCGAGCCTGCCCCTGCCACAGGCGATGCAGGCCGCCCTGGGCGCGCCGGTCGGTCCATATCGCCTGCGACTGGGGGGCACCACCGGTGAGCCGCTGGTGGTGGCCTTCGCGCTAAGCCCCCAGCCGGCGCCCCTGCGCCTCAACTTCATCGCCTGCGACCCCTCGCTGCAGACGCTGCACGTCTATCTCGCCGCCGCGGGTGACCTCATCGGCAAGCCGGTCGAGCGAGTGGAGGTGAACGGGCAGGACGTGACGGCGCGGGTGCGGCCCAGTCTGGCCACGATGGGAGGCCTGCGGGCTGATACGCTGCCGTTGCGGGTCGAGCTCGAGCGTCCCCTGCAGCCGGCCGCACCGACGGTGGTCACCGTTCGCGCCGGGGGGGTCACGGCCGGGCATGCCGTCCGCGCCTTCGCGGCCCGTTTCCCCGTGCAGGTGGTGATCCTGGGCCGACAGCCGGGCCCGGCCGAAGTGGCCGAGATCGCCGGGCTGTGCTTCACCGAGGTCGGCTTCTGCGGGGCAAAGTGGGAGAACCTCCCCGAGCTGGCCCGTCACGGCCTGCGCTACTTCCCCTATGCCTACCCCAACGCCAAAGCGGTCGACGCCTACCTGGGACAGCCTCAACGCCCACCCCTCGTCGGCTGGTGGATTGATGAGATCGACGGCTGGCAGAAGACCCCGCGTGATGCGCAACAGATGCTGGTCGCAGCCGACGAGCTGATGAGCAGCAAGGGGCTGCCGCTGGCGCCCTACTGCATGAACATCATGGCCCCGTGGTCGGATGTGGGCTATGTGGAGCTGGCGGATGCGCTCTCCCACGAATATGGCATTGACTTCGGCATCGCCGACTCCGAGGGCTTCCGGCGTGCCCTCGACTTCAGAAGCCCCGGCGAGATCTCCCGCCGGGAGCTGCGCACCGCGCGCCTCCCCTTCTGGCCGTACTTCCGCAACATCGAGGCGGCGGTACTGCTCGACCCGCAGACCAGGCAGATCGTCGGTCAGTACCGCCCGATCGACCCGCGTGAGCACCGCCTGCTCGTGTACTCCTGCCTCGCCAACGGCGCCAAGGGAGCGCTGAACTGGAACTATGGTGTCAACTACCTGACCCCGAAGAGCTCGACGTGGCTGTCGAGCAAGTATGATGCGATCCGCCTGAACATGACGGCACAGAAGGACGCCGCGGCGTTCGGCGTCACCATCCCCCGCGAGCTGCTGGACGGGCTGAAGGCTGCCACGGCGGAGTGTGGGCGGGTGAACGCGGAGCTGCAACTGCTGGGCCCGCTCCTGGCGCTGGGCGATGTGTCCGATCTGGCGACTGTCATTCGGTGCACCCCGGCTGAGAGCCCGCGTGGCGGACCGGCCGCCCATGCCCGCGCCATCGTCTGCGGCCCCGATACCATTGTGCTGCTGGCAGTGAACCTGAACATCGACTCCAACTTCAACGCACGTCAACCGCAGCCGGTGCGCGCCTACGGGCCGGTGGACACGGAGGTCCGGCTCGCCGTGCCGGGATGGTTGCAGGTGGCGGACACGTTCCGGGTGTCATGGCGCGGCGTGGAGCCCGTCACTGCGCAGTCCGGTGCCGGCGCGATGCACCTGCGCTTCCCGGCTCTGGCGGTGTCGGAAGCCGTCGTGGTGACCTCGGACCGCGGTCTGCGGGGGCGGCTGGCGGGGGAGCTGGCAGTGCTGCAGGGGAAGCTGCAGTCGGCCGGTGTCGGCCTCCAATGACGCGTCGCGAACAGTGCTGTCAGTCACACTCACCGGGGAGCGTGTCCATGCAGACCAGCCACCGCCGAGTGCGGACGCGAACGGTTACCACTGCCGTCGTCGTGCTCCTGGTGGCAAGCTGTGAGCCGTTGCCGCGGTCCGGTGCGAGGCGTCGGGGGCACCGCGGCCCGCTCACGAGGAGAAGATCGCATGAGTGATGCCTGCCCTGCCGGCGACGCGAGACAGACCGCGATGGAGGCTGCCCTGCAGGAGAGCGAGAGGCGGTTCCAGGCCGCCTTTGCCAATGCCGGCACGGGGATGTGCCTGACCGCTCCTGACGGCAGGTTTCTCGAGGTCAACGCGGCCTTCTGCGAGATGCTGGGCTACGCTGCGGAGGAGCTGACAGCGATAGATTTCGCTGCAGTCACCCACCCGGAGGATCTCACGATCAGCCATAAGTGCGCGCGCAGCCTGCTCATGGGGGAGCGGACCGTCTGTCGGCTCGAGAAGCGGTATCTGCGTCGGGACGGGCAGGTAGTCTGGGCGGACGTCAGCACCACTCTCTTCCGCGACGCGGACGGGCGGCCGCTCTACTTCATCACGCAGGCCCGAGACATCAGCGACCGCAAGCGGTCGGAGGCGGCGCTGCGGGAGAGTGAGGAGCGCTTCCGCACGGCCTTCGACGAAGCTCCCATCGGGATGTCGCTGACCGCGCTCGACGGGACGTTCCTGGGGGTCAACCGGGCCCTGGGCAGCATGCTCGGCCGCACGGAGCAGGAGCTCCTCGGTGCCGACATGGCCTCCGTCACTCACCCCGAGGACGTGGAGGCGAGTCGGCGCTGGATGCGGCGGCTCGCGGAGTCCGGGCAAGCGGCCTGCCGGCTCGGCAAGCGCTTCATCCACCGAGACGGACACGAGGTCTTCGCCGAGGTGAACAGCTTCCTGCTGCGCGACGCCGAGGGACGCCCCCTGCACTTCATCACGCACCTCCTGGACGTCACCGAGCGCAAGCAGGCGGAAGTGGTACTTCAGGAGAGCGAACGTCGCTTCCGTGAGATGACGGACCTGCTCCCCGACATGGTGTTCGAGCTCGACCGCGATCTGCGTGTCACCTACATCAACCGCGCCGTGAGCGAAGCCACGGGGTACACGCAAGCCGATCTCGACGCGGGCCTGAGTATTGGGGATGCGGTGGACGAGGCGACGCTCACGCGCACGCGTCAAGAGCTCGCGATGGCCGCAGAGAAGGGACGGCCCCTGATCGGCGACTACCGCATCCGGTGCCGGGACGGCGGCACCATCACCACCGAGGTTCACGTGGCCGCGATCCGGCGGCCCGACGGCGGATTGCTCGGCTACCGGGGTGTGATGCGCGACACCGCCGACCGGCAGAAGGCCGAGGACGCCCAACGTCTCGCTGCCGTGGGACAGCTCGCGGCCGGAGTCGCCCACGAGTTCAACAACCTGCTCGCCGGCCTGATGCTCGCCGCCGAGGCCGCCGCCGACCGGACACAGCGGCGCGACGGCGATCTGATCGCGACCGCGTCGTCCGTCGCGTCGCGCGGCGGCGACATCTGCAGGACCCTCACGGC
>CAZIWQ010000827.1:0-3666 GCA_964542355.1 uncultured Armatimonadia bacterium | reverse complement strand
CTAGCCAATGTCCTCGACAGCCACCACCTGGTGGCCGCGCATCGCGTCGTCTGCGGAGAAGGCGATCAGGTGCCCGTAGACGGAGTCCTCGATGCTGCTCGTGGACAGCGAGGCCGGCTCGCCGCGCACGACTCGCACGAAGTCGGTCACGAGGCCCGTGTCGCCGCCCCCGTGCCCGTCGTCGGAGACGTTCAGGTCGACAGGCTCCTCGCTGAACTCGTGCCCGGCACGGGCATCGGGGCGGCGGATCACGAAGCGGCCGTCCTCGAGCGTCCCCTCGAACTCGCCGGTCGTGCCGACGACGTGGATCGTCCGGCACGGCCTGGCGGTCCCGGTCACCATGTCGTGGCTGGCCACCGCCCCGTCGGCGAACTCGGCGATCACCGACTGGTGGTCCACGACATCGTTGTCACAGTGCCACACGCAGCGGCCGAAGGGGTTGTCAGTGCGTAGCGACTCGAGCTTCGTCGCCTCATCGGGGTCGGGGATGTGCTCCAGGCACTCGAAGGCATACATGCCCCACAAGCCCTGCTCGACGTAGTTCTTGCGCGCCGAGTAGGGACATGCCGCCTCGATCTGGCAGTCCACCAGGCAGCGCATCCCCGCACCGGCGGGGGCACGGTCGGCACGGAAGTGCATCCGGCTCCCGAAGCTGGCGACACGGGTCGGCGCCACGCCGCTCATGTACCACGCGATCAGGTCGAGGTCGTGGCAGCACTTGGCCAGTAGCATCGGGTTGGACTCATCCCGCCGTCGCCAGCGCCCGCGCACAAACGCCGTCGCCATGTGGTGATAGCTCACCCGCTCGGAGGTGTGGATGGCGGTCACTTGCCCGATCTCGCCGGCGGAGAGACGTCGCTTCAGTTCGACATAGAACGGGGCATAGCGCAGCACGTGCCCGATCATCAGCTTGCGGCCGGTGCGGCGGGCGGTGGCCAGTAGCGTCAGCAGCTCCTCACGGGTGGGGCAGATTGGCTTCTCCAGTAGCACGTCATAGCCCGCCTCCAGCAGCGGGAGCGCGGTGGCGACGTGCTGGCGATCCATGGTGCCGTTGATCGCGGCATCGGCGAAGCGGGGCCGTGCCGCCAACTCTGCGGCGGTGGCAAAGCACGCTTCCGGCGGCAGGCCAAACAGCTCTGCCGTGTGTTCCCGCCGCCCCGCCACGGGGTCGGCCACCCCGACGATCTTCAGCTCATCAGGGTGGGTGTGCGAGTAGCTCCCGTACCCGATGCCCCGGTGTCCGGCTCCGACGATCACTGCACTGACTGGCTCGCGGTTCATCTCGTCGACGACCTCCTCGTGGCGTGCTTCCCCCCCCGCCTCACCGAACGCAGAGTGTAGCCGGGATTGGGGGACAACTCAACCGGGATGGGACGCTGCGGCATCTGGCATCTGGCACTCGGTGAATGGCGTCCGCCGGCCGTGGAACGGTCAGCCGCGGACGCACGAGGCCTGCGGAATCCCAGATGCCGTTCGCGGCTTGCGTTTCCGTGTCTTCCGTGGACTCCGGCCGTTCGCCGTTCGCCGGCCGGCGGGGCGTGCCACCGGGGAGGAGCTCAACTCCCCGGGGCGAATATCCTGTGCGTACCCGCCCCCGGTGGCTCAGTCGCGATCTAGAAGAGCGGCCGAAAAGCCGTTCTGAGGCCGCGACGCCACGTCAGAATGGCTCTCGAGGGCACTCAGCCGGCCGCTAGGCCTCGGGGGCCGGCCGGATGTGGCCTTCTCGGCCGGACCCCTGGCTCCGGGACGGAGTACCGCCTGCCGTGTGACACCATGATATGGAGGTCCTACCCCTATGCGTTCAGCCCGACTCACTACTGTAGCGCTCGTGGCGGCCTGCCTGGCGTGCGGTGCAGCATATGCCGACGTCAAGCTGCCGGCTCTGATCGCAAACAACATGGTCCTGCAGCGGGGGACGGAGGTCGCGGTGTGGGGTACCGCCGACCCGGGCGAGAAGGTGACCGTCAAGCTGGCTGCCCAGGAAGTCACGGCCACCGCCAATGAAGGCGGGAACTGGAAGCTCAACCTGGCCGCGATGGAGGCGGGTGGGCCGTTCGAGATGACCATCGCCGGCAAGAACACCCTCACCCTCACCAACGTGATGGTCGGCGAGGTGTGGGTATGCTCGGGCCAGTCGAACATGGCGTTCACGCTCACCAGCGCCCGCGATGCGCAGCAGGAGATCGCGGCCGCCGACTACCCCCAGATCCGCCTGTTCACGACCCGCCGCGTGGTCTCCGACAAGCCCCTCAGCGATACTCAGGGGCGCTGGGCGCCGTGCAGCCCGCAGACGGCCGGTAGCTTCTCGGCCGTGGGTTACTTCTTCGGTCGTGCGCTCCATGCGGCACTCAAGGTGCCCGTCGGCCTGATCGACTCCTCATGGGGCGGCACGGCCGCCGAGGCCTGGACCAGCATGCCGACCCTGACCGCGGAGCCGGAGCTCAAGCCGATCCTCGACCGCTGGGACAAGTACGTCGCGGACTTCCCCCAGGCGATGGAGACCTACAACACCAAGACGCTCGCCAACTGGACCGCGGCCTGTGAGAAGGCGAAGGCGGAGGGCAAGCCCCTACCGAACAAGCCGAACCTCCCACCCGGGCCCGCCAGCCCCAACCGCCCCGCCAACCTCTACAACGGCATGATCGCGCCGCTGGTCTCGTACGCAATCAAGGGGGCCATCTGGTACCAGGGCGAATCCAACGCCGGCCGCGCCTATCAGTACCGCAAGCTGTTCCCCACCATGATCCAGGACTGGCGGAAGGCCTGGGGGCGCGGTGATTTCACGTTCCTGTTCGTCCAACTCGCGAACTACATGGACCAGGTCCCCGAGCCCGCGGAGAGCGCGTGGGCGGAGCTGCGCGAGGCCCAGACGATGACCCTCAGCCTCCCCAACACCGGCATGGCCGTGATCATCGATATCGGGGAAGCCAAGGACATCCACCCCAAGAACAAGCAGGACGTGGGTTGGCGCCTCAGCGTGGCCGCACTGGCAGTCGCCTATGGTCAGAAGGACACCGTGTACTTTGGCCCCACCTATGACAGCATGGCTGTCGAGGGCGACAAGGTGCGCCTGCGCTTCAAGCATGCGGACGGCGGCCTGGTGGCCAAGGGCGGGGGCGCGCTGACGGGGTTCGCCGTGGCCGGCGAGGACAAGAAGTTCAAGTGGGCGCAGGCAGCCATCGAGGGCGACACGATCGTCGTCTCCGCCGCCGACATCGCCGCCCCGGTGGCGGTACGCTATGCCTGGGCGAACAACCCGGTGTGCAACCTGTACAATGGTGCGGGCCTGCCCGCCTCGCCCTTCCGGACCGATGACTGGCCCGGCACGACCATTAACAACAAGTAGCGTCGGGCACCCGCGGAGGGGCCGGATCCCGCGCGCCGGGACAGTCGCCGCGCAGGTCGAGCGTCTCGACGCCACTGGTTCTTGGTCGCCATGCCGGTGCCCGTGCGAACCGCGCCTGAAGGTCACCGTCATCCTGAGGAGCGCTTGCGGCTTCGGAGAAGCCGCAGCGACGAAGGATCACATTGCGCCAACAAACGCCTTCGGCTGATGCTGATCCTTCGCCCGAAGACCGCGTCGCGGTCTGGGCTCAGGATGACCCCCCCGCGGGACGGCGCACACAGCGGCGGCGTCTCGCCCGACAGACCCCGCCGACCGGGACG
>CAZIWQ010000826.1:0-3685 GCA_964542355.1 uncultured Armatimonadia bacterium | reverse complement strand
CAGTACCAGCGTGACCACTACGAGCGCGCGTGGGAGCCGGCGGCCGACAAGGAACGTGCCACCGGGGACCGCGCGGGCGACGAGAACTAGGGGTCCGGCCGAAAGGGCCACCTCCGGCCGGCCGCCGAGGCGTAGCGGCCGGCTGAGTGCCCTCCAGCCGCCCCCCAGACGGCACGGCGACGGCGACGCGGCGCGGCAAGCGCTTCCCCGCGACGAGCTACAGCGGCAGTGTCGGCCGCCTGCGCATTCACGGGCCACGCGGCCCGCAACTGTTGAAAGGCAGTGCCACCCGCATGGACATCAAGGCATATCGGCAAGCCACGATCCAGGCCGTCAGGTTCCTGCTGTCACAGCAAAACGAGGACGGCTCGCTCAACCCGGCCGACCAGGGGATTGCGGCCTACTACAAGGCACCCTATGCTCTGGCCGTCATGGGGCAGTTGGAGCGCGCCTCGCGCCTGTGCATGTACATCCAGGAGAGCACCCTCGATGAGGAGGGCGATTTCGTCGGTCACTTCCCCCGTTCCCCGCTGCATCAGCGCTACTACCTCGTGTCGAACGCATGGATCGTCACCGGGGCGCAACGCCTGGGGCAGTTTGCGCTGTCGCTGCGGGGGATCGAGTTTCTGGGGAGTCTGCAGCACCCGAAGTCGGGCGGGTTCTTCACGGCCGGGCCGACCGCCACGGTGGATGGCGAGCAGGATGTCCTGTCCACGGCGACGTGTGGGCTGGCCCTGCTGTACTGCGGGCGGGTGGACGAGGCGATTCAGGCGGGAGCCTACTTGCGGCACGTGTGGGACAACCAGCCGGCCGCGGGCGCGCGCCTGTTCCTCAAGACGCGCAAGGGCAGCGACATCGTCACTGAGTTCACGGAGGAGAACGCCGCGGAGCAGATGATCGGGGTCGGCAAGCGGGACCAATGGTACCACGCGGCCGGGATGGCCGCGGGCTTCCTGACGAAACTGGCGGAGATTGCCGGCCCGGAGGGGACCCTCGACACGGCCCAGAAGTACCTGCAACTGGTCGATGGCTGCGGGGCCGATCGCTACAGTGGGGAGCGCAGCGGGTTCTTCGGGTGGGCCGCCGGGCTGCTCTACCAGGCTACGGGGAACCAGAACTACCGCCGCATTGCCGTGGCCGTGGCGGACGGCCTGCTTGGGAACCAGCTCGCCAATGGCAGTTGGCTCAAGGCGTCGATGGGTGAGGACCTGACCAGTGATGTCGTCGACGCCACGGCCGAGGGCATCATCTGCATGCTCCAGATCCTCGAGGGCCTGAGTGCGGGGGAGTAAGGACCGAAGTCACTGTCCGCCACGACTGTGCCGCCCTGTGGAGGGTGGCGCTACACAATCCGGAGGGAGACCGCGAACATGGCCACTGCCAGGAGAGCCGCATCGAGCAAGCGCTCGGACATTGGGTTTGGGATCATTGGGTGCGGGGTCATCGCCCCGACCCATCGCGCCGCCATCAAGGAAGCACCGGGAGCCAGCCTCGTCGCCTGCTGCGACATTGTCGAGGACCGGGCCAAGGCCTTTGCCGGCGATGCCGACCCCGGAGTCAAGCCGTACCGCCGCATCGAGGACATGCTCAAGCAGGACAACGTGCAGGCCGTGTGCGTGTGCACCCCCAGCGGGCTGCACGCCGAGCACGCGATCATGGCGATGGACGCCGGCAAGCACGTGCTCAGTGAGAAGCCGCTGGATGTCACGCTCGAGAAGATCGATGCCGCGATTGAGGCCGCCAAGCGCAACCACGTGTGGCTGGCCGGGGTCTTCCAGCGCCGCACCTACGCCGCCTCCAAGAAGGTGCGCGAGGCGGTGCGCACCGGGAAGCTCGGCAAGCTCGTCCTCGGTGACTGCTACCAGAAGTACTTCCGCAGCCACGAGTACTATGCCAGCGGCGCCTGGCGCGCCACCTGGGAGCTCGACGGCGGCGGCGCCCTGATGAACCAGGGCGTCCATGGCATCGACCTGCTCTTGTACCTGATGGGTGATGTCAAGCGCCTGAGCGCCTATGCGCGCCGGCTCGTGCGCAACATCGAGGTCGAGGACACGGCGGTCGCCATCGTGGAGTTCGTCAACGGGGCTGTCGGTGTCATCGAGGGCACGACCTCCGTGACCCCCGGCTATGGCTGTGACATCGAGATCAGCGGCGACAACGGCACGATCAAGCTCAAGGGCGACAAGATCGCGGTGTGGGACGTGAAGGGGGAGGAGGGCGCCGAGGTCGAGGGCGAGGGGGACAAGGGCACGGCTGCGGACCCGCTCGCCGGCCTCACCGCTACCGGTCACACTCAGCACATCGCCGACCTCGTCCTGGCGATTCGCGAGGGACGCGAGCCCGAGATCCCGGGGACTGAAGCCCGGCGCGCGGTGGAGGTCATCAAGGCCATCTATCGTTCCAGCCGCCTGGGCGGTGCGACCGTCGAGCTGCCCCTCACCTATGAGGAGGACGGCAGCGGCATCGAGCCGGTGAGCGCTGTCGTCGACTGGTAGGGGGCCGCTCGACCCCGCTACCCGTGTCCGCGGCTGTGGCTCTCATCCTGAGCCCAGACCGCTGCGCGTTCTTCTGGCGAAGGACCTGCCGCGTGGGATCGGGACGAGACCCTTCGCTGTCCCGCTGCGCGGGACGGGCGCTCAGGATGACAGTGGCGACGGCTGTCGCCGGCTTGACTGGCAGTGGTGGCGTCTGCTACCATGGGCGCAGTTGACGCGGACGGGAGAGGAGTATCTCATGCAGGCGCTGTCCGGGACAGCCGCTCGCACGGTTGTTCCTGTGTTCGCGAGTGCCAGCTTCCACGTGCGGCACCGAGGCCGTCACGCCGCCGTGGAGTTCTCCCCCTGCCGCCCGGCTGTTGCCATCCATCGCTAACCACTTGCGCCCCGCCTACAGACCCTCTGTCGGCGGGGCGTTTCACTACAGCCTGGGGCCCCGGACGCCGCGGGATCTGTCGTCGGTCCTTAGCGCCGAGGCCGCCATCCGCGAGAATGAGCATGGCTATGACTGGGAGAGTATTGGTCCTCAATCAGAACTACGAGCCGCTGAACGTCTGCAGTTGGCAGCGGGCGATCTCACTGGTGTTTCTGGGTAAGGCGGTGCCGCTGGCGCACGACGGGAAGACCGTGCGCGCGACCGCCAGTGAGTTCCGGCTGCCGACGGTCGTGCGCCTGAGCTACCATGTGCGGCGTCCCCTCCCTGAGGTGCGGATCTCGCGCTCGAGCATCATGGCTCGCGACTCCTACACCTGTCAGTACTGCGGGCACAAGGGCAAGACGCTGACGCTGGACCACGTGCTGCCCCGCGATCGCGGGGGCCGCCACACATGGGAGAACGTGGTGGCGTGCTGCACAACGTGCAACAATCTGAAGGGGAACCGGACGCCGTCGGAGGCGGGGATGAGGCTCCTGGCGCCGCCGCGGCGGCCGCGCTTCATCCCGTACCTCAACTACCCCACGTTCACTGCGGCCCTCAAGCAGCCACAGTGGCGCGACTACCTCGAGCCGTTCGCCCCTCACCTGATCTGTGACTGACCGCTAACCGACAGGGAGACTGCGGCCCGTCTCTCGCCGCGTAGGTCGAGCGTCCCGCTCGACACGCCTCCCCGCCGACCGGGACGACGCCCCTGTTTTCCGCGTCGTTCCGCCTGCCTGTCATCCTGAGCCCAGACCGCGTAGCGGTCTTCTGG
>CAZIWQ010000825.1:0-3686 GCA_964542355.1 uncultured Armatimonadia bacterium | reverse complement strand
ACGAGCAGGGCGCCAGCGGCCGCACTCCCCTGCGGCTCGATGGTGACCGGCACCGTGCGCTCCTCCCCGCCGCCCAACTTGATCGCCTCCGCCGCGGGGACGCGCCAGCCCTGCGCCGCGCCCAGCTCCAGCACAGCATCCACGGCCCGCAGGCGGTTGTTGCGGACGCGGGCGGCGAGACGGAACGCCCCGCTCGCCGGGTCGGTCCCCGCGTTGGTCAGCTCCAACCCGAGTGGCGCCAGCACCTGGAGCGAGTGCTCGGCAGTGAGCGTCATCTCGCGACCTGCCTCACCGAACCGGACGGTCGCGCTGACGGTCAGGCTCTGGCCTGGCGGCAGTGCCGGCACGGTGAGCGTGGTCCCGTTGGCAGACGGTGTGCAAGCGACCTCCGGCCGGGTGGCAAACGCACTTGTGACCTTCAGCCCCGCGATCGGCGGCGTGTGCAGCGTAAGCTGCACCGCGTCGCCGACCGCCGCGCCTGCCGGCCCCTCCAGTCGCGGGCCCGCCACTCCCAGCGCATTGAGGAACGCCACGGCGAGGTGCTCGCGCACGGTGGCAAGATCGCGCAGGGCGCGCCGGCAGCCGTTCTCGGCATGCTGAGCCTCGATCCACGACCGCAATGCCTCACTCCGCGCCGCAATGTCCAGGAGCGCCTCGCGCGTGCCGGCCGCGCTCACCGCGCTGGCGGTCAGCTCGCGGGCGTGGGCGAGGGCATCGGCAAGAGCTCCGGTCTCCTGCGCCAGGCGCTCGCACATTGCCGTGGGCACGGGCTCGTACCACTGCTTGAGCTCGGGGTCGACTACGTAGTCAGCACCGAACTTGTCGGCGAGGGAGATGCCGGCCAGCTTGAGCCGGCCGGTCAGCTTCCCGCTCAGGCCGGGGATGACATTCACGGCCCGCAGCGGCTGGGGCAGGTCGATCGTGAACGTGAAGTCCTTGTAGTCGTAGGTCCCCTTGGGCAGGTCAAAGCGAACCCGTTCGTAGTGACTGAACGAGGGGGTCACCCATGCTGCAGTACAGTCGATGCCCACCTGGCCATCACCGGCCAGGTTGTCGGCGGCCGCCCGCACGCGCAGAGTCACCGGTGCCGCCTGCGGCTGGAAGAGCATCGCCCACTGCTGCGCGCTCTGCTGTCCGCGAGCGGCGTCGAAGACGATGGCGTGGCCTTCCCCCACGGCCTCGCGGCCGTAGTAGACGGACCGGTCGCTGCGCCAGTTGGTAGCCAGTGCGGGCTTACCCATCTCGGCGTCAACTCTCCGCATCGTGATGCCCCGCCGCACGGCGTCCTCGGCCCAGTGCAGACGCCACGCGGCCGCACCCGCCGCGGTGGCAAACTGCAGCATGCAGACCCCGTCCGCCGCGACCGCCATCTCGGCGCTGAGCGTGCCGTCCCCACGCGTGAGTGGCACCGCCCTGCCGCTGAGCAGGTCGCTACAGCGGATGGCGGGATCCGCCAGCCCCAACTTGTCGGCACTGATGCTGATCCGGGTCGGCTGGGGCTGCGGCGTCTCGTTGAGCAGGGTCAAGTAGACGATCCCGGCCGCGTCGGGCCCGTAGCGCTCGACGAACACACTCGGGTTGCTCGACTGCGCCCACGTCACCGGCTCCCAGCCCGCCGCGGCGAGCGTCTTGACCAGTGGCTGATAGCGGCTGTGCAGGTCGCGATCGCGCTCATAGTAGTCGGGGTGGTCCCAGTACCTCCCGCCCGGCCCCAGGCCGCTCGGCGGCCAGTCGAAGAACCCCGGGAAGATGCCGTAGGCCAGCGCCCGCTTCATGAACAGCTCCATCTCGGCATGCCCGATGTTCTTCTCGAAGTTGCCCTTCAAGAGTGTGAGCATCGGCTTGTGGTAGATGATGGTGCGCACGTAGTTGAAAGCGGAGCGGGCGATGCGCAAGCCGGTCTCCTCCCCGAACACATCCAGCCACGGTGCAACGTAGTAGGTGGACCCGAGCGCCCCGTTCATCATGGTGATCTGTCCGCGCGGGCGGAGCAGCTCGGCGGCGGCGCGGGCAAACTCGCACGAGTTGAAGAAGTTGTTCAGCACCGGCCGCTTCGCCACCGGGTCCCACAGCGGCGGGGCCAACGACTGGGCGAAGTGGTCCGGACGGTAGTTCAGCCCCGTGCTCAGGCCATCATAGTAGAAGCCGTCCAAGACCGCCCCCTTGTCGGCGAACTGTTTGGTCTGCACCGCGCTCCGGTCGAGGTACCACTTCCCGTAAGGCAGCTCCGGGTCGAGGTTGAACTGGGCGATATAGTGCCCGTAGACGCGGGTCTTGGGAATGTCGTACTGGCCGTCGGCGCGCTGCAGGGCGATCCGGCGGTACATGTCGGCCTGCCCGGTGTTCTTCTCGAAGGTCTTCTCCGTCTCGGCGATGACCGTGGTGAACGGTGGCTCCGGGTCCTTCTCCGGGTCATAGTTGGGGATGCGGATGAACTGGCCCGCGTGGGTGAAGTAGGTACAGTCGAGCACGCCGAGCTTGTCGTCGTAGGCGACGTCGGGCGCGCCCTCCTGCAGCCCGAAGTGGAACTCGTTGGCATTGTCGACGAGCTTGAGGTCGGTGAACGCCATCCACATCCCCGGGTCCGTGACGTAGTTGGTGAACAGGTGGGGGTAGCGGCGGTAGTACCGGGCCAGCGCGTCGCGGAAGCCCCACGTGGCATCACAGCCGTACAGCTCGAAGGCAAACGACCAGCGGTTGGGCTGGCGCAGCTCCGGCGACAACGCCAGGTCATAGACGAGCTGCAACTGCTGCGCGGCGGCATCATAGGCGCTGCGGAAGATCACCGGGCGCTCGATGTCAGCCGCCAGGCACAGCCCCACCGGCCCGGTGAGCACCGTGCAGAAGTTGCGGCTCGCCGCGCCGATGCGCAGGTTGGGCTTGTCCTGCCACTCGGGCAGGTCCGGCCACGCCCGCATCGGGGTCACGTTGTCGTAGGTCTTGCCCGCCTCGACCTTACGGGTCGTCTGCATGTCATCGTGCCACAGCCAGCCCACGCAGTCGGCGGGGAAGGCGAAGCGCAGGAGCACGCCACGGGGCGGCAGGTCGGCCTTGCCGATGAGGTCGCAGGTGAAGCGCACCCGCGCGCCCTCCGCGACAGCCCTCACCACTGCGGAGGCATCCATGCCATCGAAGCTCACCTGCAGCCCGGCGGCGAGGTCGCCGCCGGTCACCCGCCCGGGCACGAACTCGGTGCCACGCGTCACGTCGCATAGCGCGACGAGCGCGGCGGGCCGGGCCGAGCCGAGCAGCTCCTGCCCGCCTACCTGCAGCCCGGTAACGAGCCCCGCCGCGTCAACGGTCACCGCCAACCCCTCCGCAGTGATAGTCGCGGCGTGTGCCCCCGCCATCGCGATCAGCCCCCAGACTACGGATGCTGTCAGGCCCCGCCGGCCCCGTGTGGTCATCGTGGTTGCCTCCCGTCTAGATCGCTTGCAATGCTTACCCGCGGTTTCGGTGCGGGGGGCGTCGTGTCCTCCCGGGCCGACGGGACGATGTCGCGTAGGCCGACCGTCGCGACGCCGCCGTTTTGTGCGCCGTTCGACGAGACTGTCATCCTGAGCCCAGACCGCGGCGCGGTCTTCGGGCGAAGGATCAGCATCAGGCGAAGGCGCTTATTGGCGGAATGTGATCCTTCGTCGCTGCGGCTTCTACGAAGCCGCAAGCGCTCCTCAGGATGACACCGG
>CAZIWQ010000824.1:2559-3689 GCA_964542355.1 uncultured Armatimonadia bacterium | reverse complement strand
CCTACGCTCCTACGCTCCTACGCTCCTACGCTCCTACGCTCCTACGCTCCTACGGTCTAGCGCACCACCATCCGCGCCTCCTGGCTCATCCCGCTGGCGAGATCGGTTGCCTTCACCCGCCACTGCCCCACCGGGTCGTTGACTGCCAGCGGCACGATCGCCTCCGCCCGCTCTGTGGTGAACGGCACGAACCGCCGGTAGACGCGCACCCATGCGCCGTCCGGCCGGTAGACATCAAGCCGCACGAGGCGCCCGGCGCCGCCGGGCAATGACAGGCCGACCTTCACTGCCTGCCCCGGCCGGGCACTGGCCGGAGCCGTCAGGCCCGGGCCGCTCAGCGCCACCGGTGATAGGGAGTAAAGCTCAAACCCGTTCGTGTCGGCCGCCACGCGCACTTGCTCGGTCTCCCCCAGCGCGGTCCCGCGCATGCAGTCATACACGTGGGCACGGTGGGCGAGGGAGATGGTCACCGGCTTGTCGCCCTTGACGACAACGGAGAGCAACGTGACCTTGCCCAGTGTGTGCGCGTAGACACGGGCCCCGCCGAGGGGCTCCACGGAGAACAGACCCTGCACCCCGGCAGCCCGCAAGAGGCCGGAGACGAGGCCCTTCGCGGCGGCGAGGCCCGTCTCGCCGGTCGACAGGATCCCGGCGATGCTCCCATTGAGCAGCACGGCAGTCCCCTTGCCCGCGCGTCGCACCGTGAGCACCGGCACCTCCCCGCGCGCGATGAGCACTTCCGCCCCCGCCGCGCGGACGGCGGCGTCGGACTTGAACGCCTTGAGGCTGAGCTCCAGCGGGCTTCCGAGCAGGGTGGCCTTCGCGGCCACATCCTGCGTCTGGAGGTCTTGCGGGCCCTGCCGGCGGATCCCTAACAGGGCGTCGAGGCGGCCCTCGCTTAGCATCGCACAGTGCTCGTCCATCACTGCGGGCGAGCCGACGGCAAACAGCACACCGCCGGCCTCGACATAGCGCGTGAGGGCCGCAGCCTGGCTCTGGCTGAGGGCCGTGGTGACCGGTAGCAGTAGCACCCGCACCGCATGCGGGTCGAGTGCCTGGCGCTCGAGCTGGCGCGCAGTGATGAAGCGGTAGTTCACACCCGCGGCGTCGAGGGCGGTGAACTGCGCGGT
>CAZIWQ010000824.1:0-2549 GCA_964542355.1 uncultured Armatimonadia bacterium | reverse complement strand
CGTCCTCTCCCCCGCCGGCGTGCCCCCCGGAGAGTAGCCCATCCCGGCGTGCTCCGAGGGCTCCGCCCACAGCAGGGCGACGCCCTGGTCGCAGTAGGTGGCCGCGGCGATGAGCGGGCCGGGCGTCTCATAGATGCGCCGCAGGTCGGGGATCATCCGCTCGAAGTAGTCGGCCCATGACAGGTCGGAGGCCACGTTGCTCTCATGGTGGCCGGGGTGTCCGTCGAAGAAGAAGTTGGTGTTGCAGACGCCCTCGAACACCTGGCGCCAGAAGAACTTGACGGCCGCCGGCCGGTCGAGCGTCCCGCCGTGGTAGCCGCCCCACCACATCCCGCGGATGGTCGACCGCGGCGCCAGTGAGGCGAGCAGGACGTCGTAGCGCCGGTCCGAGTACGGCCCCCACATCTCCAGGCCGGCCAGTGTCGCCTCGAGGTCACCCGGCTCCGACCCCTCCGCCCCCACCCGTGCCGTCGGGTCCATCGCCACCAGCGCGGTGCAAAACTCATGCATCGTCCGCGCATAGAGCTCCTGGATGAACGCCACGCGTTCGTGCTTCTGGGGCCTCAGCTTCGGGTCGGTCGCCTTCGCCCACTCGACCGGCTGGATCTCGTCGAACGAGGCGAAGCTCGTCTGCCACACGCGGTTGAGCTCGCCAAGCGAGCCGTAGTGCGCCTTGAGGTATTCCCGGAACGCGGCGATGTCGGCGGGTGCCAGTGCCTGGTCGGCCCCCCCGGTGAAGCACTCATCGCCCAGGGAGTAGACGAACAGCCCGTACGGCGCGCTGGCGCGGTGACTGTCGACGACGGAGCTCACCCACTTGTGCATGACCTCGGGGTTGGTGACCTTGCCTGCCTTGCCGTCGGTGACCGGGCCGATGCGGGTGGCGTAGCTGCCGAACTGCATGTCGGCAAGGGCCGCAAAGCGCGCCGAGCTGCCATCGGGGGCCGCACCCGTGTAGGCGATGTTGAAGCCGACCTCGCGGTGGCGGCGGAGCTGGTGGAGACCGTCGAGGCCACCCTCGATGCCTCCCCACAGGAGCGAGGGGTACTCCGCCGGGTCCCGCCGGCGGACGATGAGCAGCGCCTGCTTCGAGCTCAGGAGTTGCCCGTCACGCACGAGATCGGCGCGCACCCACTGCGCAAGTGCCACGGCCAGCCCCAGCGGCACGGTCACTGTCGCTTCCCTCGCGCCACCCGCCAGGTCCTTCGCCACGCGCGCAATCACTCGCCCGTAGGTGTCGGTCGCGGTGACCCGCACGCTCGCCGGCCCGGTCAGGGCCGCCGCCAGCCCCACCGTGACCTCGGCCGCGGCATCGCCGGCCTGGTGGAACGCCGTGTCGAGGTTGACGTCGGCGACCTCCTCGGGGGCGCTCACGGTGAAGCCGAACGAGCCGTACTGCTCTACCCCCCGGTCTGACTGCAGCCACAGGTCGCACAGATGCACGCCGGCCGGCAGGAGCGGCACCGCGACGGTCAGCTCGTTGTCGCCGGGCTGCAGCGTCACCGCGACCCGGGTCTCGTGCTCGATGTCACCGAGAGGGCTCCGCACCACGGTCTTGAGGGTCAGGTCGGCCGGCGCCTTGAGGGTAGATGCCACCCGCACGCCGGCGCCCGGCCGGGGGAGGTCCCCCCGCGCGTAGGTTGCGCCTTCGGGCAGTGCCGACCACGTGAAGTCCGGCTGCAGCGAGGGGATGACCCACTGCAGGGCACGCAGATACAGCGAGTAGTGATAGTTGCAGTAGACCTCATCCTCCGGCTCACTGCCGAAGCCGGTGGCCTGGATCGCCGCCACCCGCCCCCGGCCGAGGGTGCCGGTGCGCACCACGCGACCCGGGAGGTCCTGCCAGCGCGCGGCACCATACGCCTTCAGCTTCGCGGCGGATGAGTAGCCCGGCAGGACGGAGAACGGGATTCCGCTCGTGATCGCCGCGACGCCGTCGAGGGGGTTCTTCCCCTTCCAGGGGACCGCGCACTGGGCGGTCACGAGGCCCGTCCCGCCCATCACCTGGCGCAGCAGGTAGTACTGAGCCTGTTTGGGGAGCCAGTTGACATCGAACTCGATGAGCACGATGGCATCGTAGGGCTGCGCGAGCTTCGCCACCGCCTCCGCCTGCTTCTCATCGGTATGCGAGCCGGCGATGTTGCTCTCCCAGTAGTCACGCTCGCGCTCGTCCGGCGCCAGCAGGTAGACGGAGTAGTCCACGTCCATGCGCTGGGCGATTTCGGCGATCGTGCGACCGCGGATCCCCGGCCGGCGCGTCATGAACAGCACCCGGGGCTTGCCCTTCGCATTGGGGGACAGCCAGTCGATGTGCGAGGTTGCGACGACGGTGCGCACCTCATGCAGGTAGGTGCCGTCATTGCGCCCGGGCTGCACGGCCACCGCGTTTGCTGCGAGCCCGATGATAGCCGCGGTCAGCACCATGAGGGTGTACCGCATCGGTATCGTCTCCTCCGTTCTTCCGTCCGGGCGATGTCGCGTAGGCCGACCGTCCCGACGCCGCTGTTTTTCGCGTCGTCCGGCGGTCCTGTCATCCTGAGCCAGGACCG
>CAZIWQ010000823.1:0-3689 GCA_964542355.1 uncultured Armatimonadia bacterium | reverse complement strand
GCCCTCACCCCAACCCTCTCCCGGTGGGAGAGGGAGTCCTGTGCCGTCGCCTCAGCAACACCCGACCGGGAGGCGCGTGTCCGAACTTCCGCGACAGGCTCTGTCACCCGTGGTTACCTTCTAGCGCCCCCGTTCGGGGGCTTGACGGCACGGCGGCTCCGCCGCCGGGACCTCAACTTACGCCCGTCTCGTCCGACGAGACCCGCCGACCGGGACGACGCCGCTGTTTGCTGGCCAACCCGTCGGCGGCCGCACGAACCGCACCTGCTGGTCACTGTCATCCTGAGGAGCGCATGCGGCTTCATCGAAGCTGCAGCGACGAAGGATCTCGTCCAGACGACAGGTGCGCTCTCATGTGGCAGATCCTTCGCTGGCGGGCCGCGACGCGGTCCTGGCTCAGGATGACAGCCGCAGAGGAGGGCGCGAATGGCAGCAGCGTCGATCCCCTCGACCTACGCGTAGATCAGGCTCTCCAGCAGCTCGCGGCCGCGGAAGATGTCACCCTTGCGGTCGTCGCCGGCCTCGCGCTCGATCACGATCGGGCCCTTGAACCGCATGTCCTTCAGTGCCTGCACGAAGTCCGGCAGGCTGACCTGACCCTGGCCCAGCGGCTGCTCGCTCCCGAGCTGCCCCTCCTCCGTCGGCCACACGCCGTCCTTGGCATGCACCGAGATGACATGGTTACCGATGCGGCGGAACGCGTCCACCGGCTTGTCCTTCCCGTACAGGATCAGGTTGGCCGGGTCGAAGTTGATGTACACATTGCTGCGGCCCAGGGCCTGCAGGAAATGGGCCAGGTGCTCGGCCTGCTCCTGTCCGGTCTCCAGACCCATGAACATCTTGTGCTTCCGGCACAGGTCAGCGCACTCGGTCATGGCGCCGTACATCTGCTTGTAGACCGGGTCGCTCTCGTCCTGCGGCAGGAACCCCATGTGCACGAGCACGCCCGGCTGGCGGCACTTGGCGGCAAAGTCGATGGCTCCCCGCATGATCTCCATGCGCTCCGCCAGCTTCTCCGGGAACACAAACCCTACCGTCGCCGCCACGTCCTGCATGCTGGCATAGCTCTCGCCGGGGAACCCGACGAAGAACCCCACGGACTCCACACCGGTCTCGCGCATGGCCTCGAGCGTCCTGGCGGCATTCTCACTCGTGTAGAAGTCCGGTGGCACGACGCCGAGCTGGGTGCAGCGGAAGCCCCACTCCCCGATCGTCTTGATCGACTCGAAGGGGTCCTCGATGCCGGTCGAGTGGATGAATACGCCGATCTCCATCGGTCTGATCATGGTGGTCCCATCCCTTTCGCTTGGATTGCGGTTGGTGAGGGGATTTCGCCGTCGAGTGCGAGGCTCCTTCCGCCACGTGCCGGCACGCGATAGCAGGTTCGGAGCGGGGGATGGGAGAAGAGAGCAGTCGCTGCCGACCGGCTGTCCGGAACCGACTCACATGGCGCGGACAGGCTGACGCCGAGGGCGCCCCCGGGACAACGGGAGCGCCGCGTCACGATATGCGCTCCTGGCCACGATACGGAGGGCGACGATGACGATGCGATGGCTGCTGTGGCTGGCACTCGCGGCGACTGCGGGTGCCCAGGAAGTGCCCGGGGAACTCATCAGGAATCCCGGCTTCAACGAAGACGCCGACGGCAACGGCCTCCCCGATGCCTGGTCGACGTCGCTGAAGGAGACCCGGTGGCAAGAGAAGGTATACCTGGGAAAGGACTACGCGATCGTCTCCCAGCCTGGTACCTATGTCCTCGCCACTCAGGACATCACCCTGAAGCCAGGGCAACGGTACACGCTGACGGTGACCTGCCGGGCTGAGGAGGGAGGCATCGGCGGGGCCCTGATCGTTCACGGGGAGAAGCAGCCGACGCGGGAGATGCCGATCCTGTGGAACATCCAGCCGACGGAGAAGTACGAGGACTTCGTCGCGACCTTCGTCGCCCCCAACCCGGTGGCGCGGCTGTACTTGTACAACATTGCCAAGACGCGAGGCCGCGTCTACTACGACCATGTCTCGCTGCGGGAGGGCGAGCCGAACCAGGTCGTCATCGGTCCCCTCTCGCTCAAGCCCATCGATCAGCCGCTGACCCCGCCGCTCGAGACCCGGCACATCGACTGGGCGTCGCCACTCTCCGGCGGGCCGCTCAAGGCCTTCTTCACCTTGCGTGACTTCCGCTGCCTGCGCGAGACCGTCGAGCTCGCGCAACGGCTGGACCTCGACTACGACGTCGTTCACACCGGCTATGAGGGCGATGCCTGTGTCTCCGAGACCGCACGGCGTGCGATGGGCCGGCTCAAGCAGGGCGAGTACGAGGTCTACGTGGTGCCCAGCCGCGTGAGTGAGATCATGGCGACGACCATTCGCGAGAAGGTGACGGCGGGGGCGGGGTTGGTCATTGTCGAAGGGTTCGGCCAAACGTCGCGGTTCCTCAAGCCCTCGGAGTTGCATGAGGTCGCGGCCGACCACCCGCTCCGTGCCGGCCTCCCGCTCGACATGATGCCCGAGAAGATCCTCGCGGGCATCCAGGTGGGGGAGGTGGGGAAGGGACGCGTGGTGCGTCTCATTTTCCCGCTCACCAACTCGCGGGTGTGGGGTCTCTTGCCGTACCAGACCGGGCCGGAGGCCTACATGACGCGCCAGTTCGAGTACTGGGAGTGGTGGGAGGCGTTGCTCGCGAAGGCGCTCGTGTGGGCCGCCCGCCGTGAGGGTGCCGCCACGCTGCGGTTGGGGCAGGACACAGCGGACGCCGTGACGGTGGAGGCCGTGGGCGCCCCGCCCACCGCCACGCTGCGGGCGATCGTGCGCAGCACGCGCGAGATCCGCTTTGGCGGCCCTCTGCTGCGGACCGAAGCGCGCACGCTCCCGCTGGCGGCCGACGGGCGGGTGAGCGTGCCGGTCCCGCCGGGGTTGCCGGCCGGCCCGGTGATCGTCGACGCCATGCTGCTCGACGCCGAGGGCAAGGTAGCGACCTGGGCCAGCTTCGTCGCGACCCGGCCCCAGGCCGTGCGCATCGCAGAGCTCTCCCCGCAGTCGGCGGCGGTTGAGCCGGGCGCACAGGCCACACTCCAGCTTAAGCTCGCCGTCGAACAGCGCTGCTCCGCGACGTTGCGGGCGGAGCTCGTCGATGCCTTCGGGCGCGTTACCGGTCGGACGGAGACCGGTCTGCAGTTGGTGCCGGGGGAGGCCGAGGCCACGGTGTCACTGCCCGTGTCGAGCCCCCTGTGCGTCCATCACAAGGCCGTCGTCCAGGTGCTGATCGGCGGCCGCGAGCAAGACAGCCGGTGGGCGACCGTGCTGGTGCCGCAGGTCGGACCGCGACAGGTCGCGGAGGACTTCATCGCCGCCCCGTGGGGCGCCGGCATGACCCCGCCCACGATCGTCCCCCGCTACATCGAGCGCACGCGCGAGCTCGGCCTCAACGGCGAGTTCGGCAGTCCCCTGTACACCGCCAGCGAGAGCGGCTTGCCCGTCGGGGGATACATGAGCGGTGGCGGCGCCTTCCGCGAAGAGCGCTACACCGCCGACGGGGTGCGCTCGCAGTGTCTGAGCGACCCGGCCGTCGTGAAGCGCTACACCGAGGAAGCGAGGAAGTCGGCTACCGACCAGGCGCCCTACGGGCTGTATGCGGTCGGCATCACCGACGAGGCGTTCCTCACCTCGCGCCACCGCCGGCACGAGGTGTG
>CAZIWQ010000822.1:0-3705 GCA_964542355.1 uncultured Armatimonadia bacterium | reverse complement strand
CAGGCCCGTGGGTGTCGCTGCCGTTCCCCCTCTCCCTCCGGGAGAGGGTTGGGGTGAGGGCAAGTCGTTACCACGACCATCAGGGCTCCTGGGGGCCGGGCAATCGGGCATGACGACCCACGGCACACCCAGTCCGACACCCACTCGCCGGAACCGAGAGGGGGGCTGAGGCGCCGTTGCCGGTTGGCCGTCGGTGATCCGCTTCCTCGCTATCCGCTATTCGCTTTCTGTGCCGGCACCAGCAGCCGCTCCTTCGCCGGCGACAGGTACGGCGGGAGGTTGTCCGATAGCGCGAGCTTCGCGTCCTCGAGCACCCCTGTCGTCGGTGCCGCCAGCTCAAGCAGCCACGGCTGACCGTCCTGCCCCGCCGGGACCGCCACTCGCATCGTCGTCCGGGTGCTGATGTCCTCCCGTGTCAGCCGGACTTGCCCGTCCGGCGAGATGACCTTCAGGTTGAACTGCTCGATCCCCTGGCCCTCCCCGGTCAGCGTGAACTGGGTGACCCCCGTGGGCACGGTGAGATACAGTGGCCGCAGGCCGGTCATGAAGCCGACCCCGCGAGTGGCGTCGAGCACGAAGTGCGTGGCATTGCAGGTGACCGCGGCCGGCAGCGTCCCCGACTGGGTGACCAGCGTATACACCCCGGTCTCCGGCGCCGTGAGCGTCACGTCACGCGTGGCTCCGACACCGATCTCCTCCTGCTGCAGGAGGTGCCAGTCGGGGCCGATGAGCGAGGCCGTCGTCCCGTGCGTGCTGGGGCCCATGCGCAGCGAGTGGACGCGGAAGGTCAGTGTCTCGCCGGCCTGTGCCCATGCCCGGTAGCATCCGAGCGTGCGCACCGGCGGCGCGGGAGGCTGCTTGTCCAGCGGCGTGACGGGCGCGCCACCGGCGCTCGCCGGGCGGAGCGCCACCGGCTTGCACACCGTCAGCGGGTCCACGCCGGTGTAGACACTGCGCTCGGGATCGAAGCGGAGCGTGGTCCGATGGGCCGGGTCCGCCGGCAATGCCCCGATCTCACGGTTGGCCTGCGTGAGTGACGCCCAGTAGAGCTCATCCTTGACGTGGATCACCTTCCGGCGCTCCGCGGTCTCGGGCCACATGCAGTAGATCCCGTAGAGCCAGTAGCCGCCGGAATGGGCGGCACACTCGTATGCCGTGGCCGACAGGTTGTCGGGGTGGAACTGCCACAGCCACAGGCCGGGGATGAACACGGCGTGGGCCGCCAGCTTCTGGAGTGCAAGCACCTGGTCATCCACCCCCGCCGTCGAGTAGCCGTCCGTGTAGGTTGTCCCCGGCCACAGCAGCACCGGCATCCGCTCCGTCCCCAGCCCCCGCGCACATGCCTCGTAGAATGGGCTGTGCGGGCTCCACGAGTAGAACCCGATGATGAAGTCAGGGTTGACCTGGTGCACCGCCTGCTCGATGTCGCGGCAGATGGCCTCCAGCGTGCGCCGGTAGTAGGCCATGTAGGCGTCACTGAGGTTCCGGCCCGCCAGCCACCGTTCACGCTCGGCCGGGGGCACTGCAGCCTCCTGCGCCAGGCCCGCCTCGCGCAAAAACCCGTTGAACGCCAGGTCGCTGTAGTCGAGGCAGCCCACGCGGTCGTAGAACAGCACCTCCGAGCCGTACATCTCGAAGTCGATCTCACCGGCGACGATCGGGGCGGTCTTCGCCGCCTCCGCCAGTTGCAGCCAACGCTGCTTGATTGCCTGGTTCCAGAACTCGCGGTCGAGGGGGGAGGGTGTCTGCGGGTAGGCGGTCCCCTTCGCATCGACGAGCGGGGTGTACTGGCGCCTGGTGAAGGCGCGCTCGGCATCCGAGTTGAAGTTGATGTAGGCGGTGTACCTGAGCCCGCAGGCGGCGGCCCGCGTTGCCTGCTCGACATGGAAGGCGACCCCGGCCTCCGGCGCATGGGGGTCAAAGCCCGTGGTCTTGTTGAGTACACAGTTGAGCCCCGCGGCAGCCATCGCCTGGTAGTACCTGGTCTCCGCCAGGCCGGAGCAGTAGACCCCGCGCACCTTCTCCTGTGCGATCCAGCGATACACGGGGGCGGCGGACGCCAGAGTCGCGTTCGTCAGGTCGGCGGCCTGGTTGCCCGCGGCCACCACGGCCGCGGGGCATGCCAGCACAGCCAGCAGCGCAACGTGCCAACGCATCTCGTTCATCCCTTTGCTCGGGTCCTGCAGAGCAGCGGTTTTCCAGGGCCAACTGATTGGACTACAGCGGCGTCTGACTGTCCCGCATTGGGTCCCCGCTGGGGACGTTGAGTAGCCCCGTAGAGGGGCGGCCTTCCCGCAAGGCGGGACCTCTCCCTCACGAGCCCCGGCAGATAGGCGGCACAACCACAGGCCGCACAACGCGCATCTGCCGCCCTTCCAGGGCCCACAGGGAAGAGGGGGCGCCACCACCCACCAGCTTCCGAGCCTGTCGCGGAAGCAGAGTACGTCCGCTCGTCGTCGCCATGGGTGTTGGCGCGGCTTCCAGCCGCGCCGGTGTTCGCACGGAAGGGCATCGTGTAGGAGCGGCTTCCAGCCGCGACTTCCGGTGCGAAGAGACCACACCGTCGCATTCGTGTCCAGCCGCTCCCAGGGCGCCGCGACTGGCCCTGCGTGCGTCGCCACACCCATCGCGGCTGGAAGCCGCTCCTACAAGGGGCCACTGGACACGTGGTACCGGCGCGGCTGGAAGCCGCGCCAACACGACTCTCGCGACAGGCTCCTCCGCTGGTGGTCCCGCAAGGCGGGGCGGCCGTCCCGCAGGGGGCTACATGCCGTCGGCGTCTGCCCTCTGGGTTCCTCTTCCGGTGTACGCCTGCCGCATCAACGTCGTCTGCGGTCGGCCTGCGCGGATGCGCCGGGGAGTGGGCCCGTTGTCAGTGGTGGGCACCGCGGGGCGTGGCTACAGCTCCAGCTCGACACCCACCCCGCGCTCGCGCGCAAGCCGGTAGATCAGCGCCGCGGTAACGCAATCGTCGACCGCGATGCCCAGGCAGATGGACATCGTGCGCTCGTCCTCGCGCTCGCGCCCCGGCTTCAGGCCGGCCACGACCTCCCCCAGGTCGGCGTACGGGAGCGGCGTATTCTGGAAATAGTCCTTACGGCGATAGTAGTCCATCTGGCCATGGTCGTCGGTGATAAGCTTGTCGACGCCGTGCAGGGCGTCCTCGGCCCAGGCGCCATTGTAGTCGACGGGGGCGGCCATCGCCCCGGGCTTGAGCCACTCGAGGGGGATGTAGGGGGTGGGGACGCGCGGGCTGGGCCCGGCCGTGACGATCACATCGGCCCCGCGCACGGCCACCTCCGGCCCCGCGACGGCCTCCACCGTGCAGCTCACGCGGGCGGACATCTCCGTCACGTAGGCCGCGAGCGCGTCGGGGTTGGGGTCCCACACGCGGCAGCGGCGCACCATCGGATAGTGGGTGGCCATCGCGAGCAGATTGCTGCGGCCCTGCACTCCGCACCCGAGGACCGCGACCTCCTCGGCCGCCGCGGGGCCGAGGTACTTCATCGCGACGGCGTTGGCGGCTCCGGTGCGCATCGCGGTCACCCACATGCAATCCATGACGCACCGCGGGAACATCGTCGCGGGGTCGTTGACCACGATCAGCCCGCTGATCGTGGGCAGGCCGCGCTGGTAGTTGTCATCCCCGCCCCCCACCCACTTGACGGAGGCAAGGTCGACCTCGCCCCCGACGTATGCCGGCAT
>CAZIWQ010000821.1:1083-3743 GCA_964542355.1 uncultured Armatimonadia bacterium | reverse complement strand
GGGTGCTGGGCCCGCTCATGCTGGCGGCCGTCCCGCTCATCCGGCAGGCGGCCCCGCAGGCTCACTTCCTGTGGTCCGCGCTCCCCCGGCTCGGGCGCCTGGAAGCGGGGCTGCAGCGCCGTGCGCTTGCCCTGGGCGGTGTCACCCCGCTGGCGGAGAGCCATGATATCTTGCGGGCCGGCGACCTGGTGATGGTGGCGATGGGGACCGCGACTCTGGAGGCGGCAGCAGCACTGGTCCCGATGGTCGCCACCTACGACGCCCCCTTCGTCGCCAAGTGGATTGCCGGTGCGCTCCTCCGACAGCAGCAGCGCTTCTATGCCATGCCCAACCTGCTGCTGGCGCGCGAGGCCGTCCCGGAGGTCGTGCCGACGGTGCCCTCCGCGCGAGTGACCGCCCGGCGGCTCGCGGATGCGGTGATCGATCTCTTGCAGGCCCCGGAACGGCTCGCCGCGATGCGTCAGGATCTCGCCGCCGTCCGTGCCATGTTGGGGTCACCCGGTGTTGCCGCGCGCACGGCCGACCTGATCGTTGAGCTGGCCCGGAAGGAGACGGTCCGACCCACCTGATATGGGATTCCCCGCGCTGTGGAAGCTGGTCCGCGATTTCGGCCGTCCCTGGCGGTACGTGATCCTGCTCGGGGTCGTGCTCATGGCCGTCACCGGCTATCTCGATGTCCAGGCCATGGCCATGACGATCCCCGTGTTCGACAAGCTGTTCGGCAAGGAGCTGCTCGAGGCCCTGGAGAGGGCGCACGGGAGCGACGTGACGCGCCTCCTGGCGGAGTTGAGGCGCAACACGCTGCACCTGTTCGTGACCTTCATGGGTGCGGCGCTGGCCAATGCCGCCTCCGTCTACATCGGCGAGTGGCTCAGCCAGCACCTGCTTGTCAGCCTCCGCGCCCGGGTGTTTGCGCACCTCCAGGATCTCTCGCTCACCTTCTTCGAGGGTCGGCGCTCCGGCGAGCTGATCTCTCGCATCAACAACGACACGATGGTGCTGCAGAAGGTCGTCGGGCCCAACTTCATGCGGCTGGGGATCGCCCCCTTCGTCATCGTGTTCGCGATCCACCGTCTCCTCGGGATCTCGTCGACCCTGGTGGTCGTGATGGCAGTGGTCATCCCGCTGGTCGTGGTGGCGACGAACTGGCTGGGGGGCAAGGTGCGGCGCTACGGGCGGGCCGTGCAAGAGAAGATGGCCGATCTCACCGCCGTGACCAGCGAGACGTTCCAGGCGGTGCGGGTCGTCAAGATCTTCGGGATGGAGGAGTTGACCAACCAGCGGTTCGCCGCGGAGAACACCGGGGTGCTGCGCAATGAGCTGCGGGCGGCGCGGGTCGGCGCGGCGAACGTGATCTTCGTCGGCGCACTCACCGGCGGCGGGATCTGTGGCACCATGCTGCTGGGGGCCTACGAGATCTGCCAGGGCCATGCCACTGCGGCCGAGCTTGTCGGCTTCCTGCTGATCATGCAACTGGCCGCGAGCCAGATCAGCTACCTGTCGCGCGTCATCTTGCAGTTGCAGACGGGCGAAGCGGCCGCGACACGCACGCTCCAGTTGCTGGCCGAGGAGCCGGCACTCACCGAGGCTCCCGACGCCGTTGTGCTCGACCCGGTACGCGGCGGCATCCGCTTCGATAACGTCACGTTCGCCTATGAGACGGAGCCCGTGTTGCGGGGGCTGAGTCTGGACATCGCGCCGGGAGAGGTGGTCGCGCTGGCCGGGCCCAGTGGCGCCGGCAAGACCACCGTCGCCAACCTCGTGGCGCGACTGTACGATGTGAACGAGGGGAGCGTCTCACTCGACGGGGTCGATGTCCGCCACATCCGGACTGCGTCACTGAAGGCGAACATGGGGATCGTGCCTCAGGAGACAGTGTTGTTCAGCGCCTCGATCCGTGAGAACATCGCCTACGGGCGGCCCGGGGCGTCGGAGGCGGAGGTTGTCGCCGCGGCGCGAGCCGCCAACGCCGATGATTTCATCCGCGCGCTCCCCGAGGGCTATGCGACCCAGGTGGGCGAGCGCGGCGCCAAGTTGTCCGGTGGGCAGAAGCAGCGCATCGCCATCGCGCGGGCCCTGCTCCGCGACCCCGCCGTGCTGATCCTGGACGAAGCAACCTCCTCGCTCGACACGGAAAGTGAGGCCGCCGTCCACCGCGCCTTCCAGACGCTGATCAAGGGCCGCACCGCGATCATCATCGCCCACCGCCTGTCGACGATCCAGAGCGCCGATCGCATTGTCGTGCTGGAGCGCGGGCGCATTGCCGAGCAGGGCACGCACGAGCAGTTGATGGCGCGCGACGGACTGTACCGCCGACTGTATGAGACGCGCGCCCTGTTGGGTGAGGACGTCCCGGGCGCGGGGCAGGCCGCGGCGGCCGCCGCGGGCGCCGCCGCGCACACCCCCACGGAGGAAGTGTAAGCCGGCCGTGACTGACGCCTCCCCCCCCCGCCCGCAACCAGTCGACTGGCGCTTCATCGCCTACAACCTGCTGCTGGTCGTGCTGGCCGTGCCACTCGTCCTCTACCTGCTGTGGCGCCTCGTGCGCGGCAAGTCGCGGGAGGGGCTGTGGGAGCGCCTCGGCGCAGTGCCGCCCGCCGCGGCCGAGCTCGGCCGCCACGACGATCCGGTGGTCTGGTTCCACGCCTGCTCGGTGGGCG
>CAZIWQ010000821.1:0-1073 GCA_964542355.1 uncultured Armatimonadia bacterium | reverse complement strand
CCGCGGCCGAGCCCATCATCGGCGCCCTGCGTGAGCTGGAGCCTCTCGCCCACATCGTCTTGTCGAACACGACCCCGCGCGGGCGACAGTTTGCCCGGCAACGCCACCTCGAGGTCGACGCCCTGCTCTACTTCCCCTTCGATCTCCCGTTCGTTGTCGGACGGGTGCTCGGGGCCATCAAGCCGGATGCGCTGGTGATGGTCGATACCGAGCTGTGGCCCAACATCGCGGCGGTGGCGCGCAGCGCCGGGATCGCGACCGCGGTCGTGAACGGTCGCATCTCGGACCGGGCCTACCCGCGCGACCGCCTGATCCGGCCGATCCTGGCGTGGACGCTGGGGAACTTCGACCGGGTCCTCGTGCAATCCGACCGAGACGCGGAACGCTTCCGGACGCTCGGGGCCGCCGATCGCACGATCAAGGTCGTGGGGAACGCGAAGTTCGATGAGGAGCTGCCTGTGGTGTCGGCGGCGGAGGCGGAGCATCTGGCGATGGAGCTCGGCCTCCAGCCCGGCGTGCCCGTGCTTGTCGCCGGGAGCACGCGCGAGGGGGAAGAAGCCCGGATCCTTGATGCCTACGACGCGATGCGGCAGGAGATCCGTGACCTGCAGCTTGTGCTGGCCCCCCGTCACCCCGAGCGTGGGGACGAGATCGAGCGGCTCGTCGCCGAGCGCGGCTACGCCGCATACCGGCGCAGCCGCGCGCTGCAGACCGACACCGACGCCGCGCCGGAACCGGCCATCGGGGCCCAGGTGCGCGTCGTCATCCTCGACACGATCGGTGAGCTGACGCGCGTCTATGCGCTCGCGACCGTGGTGTTCGTCGGCGGCAGCCTCGTGCCGTGGGGGGGGCACAACATCCTGCAGCCCATCGCCCAGGGCAAGCCGACGCTGATGGGGCCGTGGATGCACAACCAGAAGGACCTCGCCGAGGTGGCCGAGGCCGCCCGGGCGGCGCTGACGGTCACGAGCCCGCAGGAGCTCGCCGAGGTTGCGTGCCGCATCATCGGCTCACCCGCAGAGCAGGAGCTGTTCGCCACGCGCGGCCAGGCGATGCTGGCGCGCCACCGCGGT
>CAZIWQ010000820.1:0-3748 GCA_964542355.1 uncultured Armatimonadia bacterium | reverse complement strand
CACGGCCCGAAGTATCCGGCCCGCAGGTGTCCGACACGCCCGGGCCGGAAACTGCGACCGCAGACGACGCGGTCTTGTGTCCGGCCCCTCCGCGGCGGCCCCCCCGCACCCGGGTGCCGCCGAGCGGAACAAGGGATCTGCCCGCAGCCGTCCAACGTTCTATGCCGGACTATCGCGTCGTCGTGACAGGCCACACCAAGGGGGTATCCGCCATGTGTTCGAGACGCGTCTGTGTACTGGGAGCCGTGATGATGGGGGTCGCCGTTGGTAGTGCCGCGGCCAAGGACCTTGCACCCGGCGACCTGCTGCCGGACTGCAGCAAGATCCCGCTGATCGCCATCAGTGACCTGCGGGCCGCCGGGGAGGCGAGCAGCGACGAGGAACGGGCGGCGGGGAAGCCCTACACCCCCCCCTCCTACGGTGCGCCCTGCCTGGAGGATCTGCTGCTGCCCGACGGAGTTGTGATCGTCCACTTCTGCTCCCCCCGCGCCCCGCGCAAGGGCGCGTATCGAACCTACCTGATCGAGGAGCTGTCGGCACTGGAGAAGGCGGCCCACAGTGTGCCGTACCCATGCGTGGCGGTGCCGGTTGTCCCCCTGGGTGAGAAGGGGCGCCTGGATACCATCACCACGTGGGCGGAGACCAAGGACGCGTCGTGGGCATGGCGCCCCGTGTACTACGAGCCGACCTTCCCCCGCCCGGGCCTGTACCGCACCTTCCGCCCCGCCGCGGCCACCGGTGGCGGAGAGGAGATCACAACCTCATGGACGTATCTCATCGGTCCGGACCGGCGGATCCTCGCCGTGCGCCCGCCGGGCGGTGACGGCCAGCTCTACGACTGGCTGCAGCAGAACCTGCCGGCCACCGTGGCCGTACCCGCGCTCCCTCCCAGCAGCAAGCTCTCGGCGCCCGACCCCGATCCGTGGAACTGGCCGGCGTTCCGGCGCTCGGTGCGGCGCGAGTCCCGGGCCGAGCCGCTCCCCAACACCCAGGCGTTCACCTACCTGGCATGGCAGGACCGCGCCGGGCCGACGTTCGCGTCGCCGGTTGTGGCAGACGGGCGGGTGTTTGTCAACACCGACAGAGGCGGTCTGCGCGTCGTGAGTCTCGATACCGGCGCCCGCCTCGGCTCCTATGGGCATGGTGCGTCCTGGTGGACCTCGCCAGCCGTGGCCGGCAAGCTCGTCTACACGATCTTCCGGGACGGGACGGTCGTCGCTCTCGACCGGATGACACTGAAGCCCGCGTGGCAGCAGAGCCTGGGCTGCCTGGTGACTTCCTCCCCCGCGGTGAATGAGGGGGCCCTCTACGTCGGCGCGCGCGATGGCGGCGTCTACTCCCTCGATGCGGCCACCGGGGCCATCCTGTGGCGCTTCCAGACCGGGGGCGAGGTGAGCAGCTCGCCGGCGCTGGCGGATGGCCTCGTCGTGATCGGCTCCGGTGACCGCAACCTCTACGCCCTCGATGCGCGCACGGGCCAGGAGAAGTGGGAGGCCGCGACCGAGGGTGCCGTCGACTCCTCGCCCACCGTGTCCGGCAAGGAGGTGTTCGTCGGCTCGTTTGACGGGAGCGTCTACAGCTTCGGGCTCGCCGACGGCAAACCGAACTGGCGTTGCCAGCTTGGGGGGTGGGTCCACTCCTCGCCGGCCGTCGACGCGACGAGCGTGTTCGTGGGCACAGTCAACATCCGCCGCGACGAGATCGCGACCTTCAACTGGGTGGACCGGGCCAGCGGGAAGCTCAAGGGCCGCTTTGAGATGCCCAACCGCGTCTACTCCTCCGCGACCGTGTGGGGCGACCTGGTGCTCATCGGCTGCAGGGACGGACGCCTCTACGCCTTCGACCGCACGATGAAGCAGACGACCCCGCTGTGGACCTACGACACTCACTCCTACGTGCATGCCTCGCCGGTGGTGGTCGGTGACACGGTGTTGGTGGCCTCCTACGACGGCTCCGTCTACGCCCTGCGCCAGGCCCGCCCGATCCAGGCGTGGACCGATGCCGATGTGGTGCCGCGCTGGTTCATGGCGGCGCTGGTGAAGCAGCTCCACCAGGAGACGGCTGAGTTGGTGGCGCGTGCGGCAGCCGCCGAGGTAGGCACGGAGTTGTCGCTCGCGCCGTTCGCAGACCTGTTCAAGCAGGTGAAGGCGCAGGTCGCGGCGCCGGGGACACCTCCCCGCGTCCTGCCGCGCGATGTCCCGGCCGACCACCCGGGAGCGGCGTTCGTCGAGTACGTCCTGACCGCCGGCCTGCTGGGGGGCTATCCCGACGGCACCTTCCGCCCGACGGAGCCCACCACCCGCTACCAGTTCGCCGCCGCCCTCGCCGCGGTGCTCGAGTGGGTCACCCGCCCCGACTATGTGTGGCGAGTGCTCAAGGAGCGCAAGCTCGCCGGTGTCCAGGCTGAGGTCCGCGCCGATCCGGTCGCCGGGCGCGAGCCCGTTACGGTTACCGACCTGCCCCAGAAGCACTGGGCGGTGACGGCGCTCAACCGCCAGGCCCAGCGCGGTCTCCTGCAGACCGACGACGAGGGCCAGTTCCGCGGCGAGCGCTCGATCACGCTCAAGGAAGCCGGTGAGCAGTGGGACCTGATCGCCAAGTCGCTCAAGGTGGCCCGCACGAAGTAGCGATCCCGAAGAGGAGTGACACTACCATGCCTACCCCGCTGCGCGTCGCAATCATCGGCTGCGGCCGGCCGTGGAATGCCGAGGGCCGCACCGGCTCCGGAATGGCCCACCTGCACATGGGGGGCTACCAGGGGCGGGCCGACTGCGAGGTCGTTGCTCTCGCGGACATCCGACCCGAGAACGCTCAGGCCTTTGCCGAGGCCCACCGGCTCAGCCCGGCAATCTACACCGACTACCAGAAGATGCTGCGGGCCGAGCGGCCCGACGTGGTGAGCATCTGTCTGTGGCCGCATCTGCACGCGCCGGCCGTCATCGCCTGCGCCCGCGCCGGCGTCCGCGCCATCCACTGCGAGAAGCCGATGGCCCCCACGTGGGGGGAGTCCGTGAAGATGGTCGCCGCCTGCGAGAAGAGCGGCACACAACTGACCTTCAACCACCAGCGCCGCTTCCTGCCGGCGTTCCGCACTGCGCGCCGGCTTGCCGACGAGGGGCGTATCGGCAGCCTCGTCCGCCTCGAGGGCGCATGCAGCAACATGATCGACTGGGGGACGCACTGGATCGACATGATGTTCTTCTTCAACCACGAGACCCCCGCGGTCTGGGTGCTCGGGCAGATCGATGCTCGCGAGTGGCACGAGGTCTTCGGGCTGCCGTATGAGCATCAGGCCATCTGCGAGTTCAAGTTCCAAAACGGTGTGCGGGCGGTGCTGTTCACCGGGGAGGATAGCGACATCGGCTGCTCGCTGCGACTGATTGGCTCCGAGGGCGTGATCGAGCTGCGCAATGAAGAGCAGCCGCTCTGGGTGCGCGGCAAGGGGGACAGCAAGTGGAAGCAGCCCCGGATCGATCAGGGGCTGCACGGTGGCGAGGCGGTGGCGATGGCGGTGCGCGACATGCTGGACGCGCTGGCGGCGGGGCGCGAGCCCGAGCTCTCCGCCCGGCGGGCCCTGCAGACCACGGAGGTCATCTTCGCCACCTACGAGTCCAGCCGTCGCCGCGGGCGCGTCGACCTGCCGCTGAAGCCGAAGGACTCCGCCTACCTGGCCATGCTGGCCGACGGCACTCTGCAGCCGAAGAAGCCCAAGGGGAAGTAGGCCGACGCGGCCCTGTCCGCCATCGCC
>CAZIWQ010000819.1:0-3748 GCA_964542355.1 uncultured Armatimonadia bacterium | reverse complement strand
CGCTTCCGCGGCGGTTTGCCGTCGCCATCAGGGGAACCCCTCTTGACACTACTTCGCCCGCCGACGATACTGTCGGTCGCCCCGCGCGCGGGGAGGGCGATGGCAGGCTGGAAAGCCTGCCCCACATGGACGTCGGTCGCCCCGCGCGCGGGGAGGGCGCACACACCAGGCTGGCAGACGAGGCACATGGAAAGCAATCTACCGAGCGTTTTGGTCTTGCTGGAGGAGGCGGTCAGGGATCGCCTCCTCGGGTGGCCCGCCGAGTGGGAGGGATACCACTGGCCGGGCTACACGTACGAGCACACCCTGAGGGTGCGTGACCTCGCACTGCGCCTGGCGCGTGCCGAACAGGCGGATGAGCAGGTGGTACTGCTCGCCGGGCTGCTGCATGACATCGCCAAGGCCCATGGGAAGACCCACGCGGCGGTGGGGGCGGACGAAGCGCACAATCTGCTCGGGGCCCACGCCGTCGATGGCCAGTTGCGGACCCGCGTGTGCGATGCCATTCGGACCCACGCCGGTGACAACACGGCCGACAGCCCCGCCGAGAGCCTGTGCCTGGGCGATGCCGACCTCATCGATGCCAACTTCGGTCTGGTGGCGGTGTGGCGCTTCATCACGATTCGGGCCGGCCATGATTCCCCGCTCCACGACAGCGTGCTGTCGATGCGCGAGTGGCTGCCGAAGAAGGACGCCCTGCTCGACGCGCTGCTGACCCGTACGGGGCGTCTCGTTGCCCGGCAGCGGTCGGCGCGCATGCACGTGTTCTGCGAGCAGCTTGTTGAGCAGATGTCGACACGCACCGGCGGCGGCACCTACCGGCTCGCGGATATCGCAACCCACATCCATGTCGACCGCGGGACCCACCTCCTGGCCGACCAGGTCACCGCGATCGAGCTGGCGGCCCGGCAGGGGCCGGTGGAAGACGCGGTCCTGACGGTCTGCCGCTCCCTGCGGGCGGAGATCAGGGGACTTCACTGAGAGGACAGACCCATGCTTCAGCTCCTGATCCTGGTCGCAGCCCAGCTCCTGGCCACTCCCGCGGACGCGGCGGCGGAGCGGTACCTGGGCGCCTTCATCCAGGAGGATGTGCGCTACAAGGGTGACATGGTGGCCTTTGAGAAGGAAGTCGGGGCCCCGCTGTCGTTCTACGCCACCTATCGTGCCTATGGGAAGCCGTTCCCGCTCCCGTGGGCGCGGGAGCTGATCGCCCGCCAGCGTGGCATGCTGATCTTCTGGGAGCCGTGGGAGTACGGGCAGAAGCTGCCGACGATTGAGGAGGATGCCTACCTGCGCCGCTGGGCCGGGACGCTGTCGCGCCTGTCGGTCCCGGTGTGGCTGGTGTTCGGCTCGGAAGCCAATGTCAACCAGGATCGCTATCCGGTTCCCTACGCCGCCTTCCGCGACAAGTACCGTCTCGTCTCCGGCGTCATGCGGCGGATGGCCCCGCGCGTCCAGATGGTGTTCTCGTTGGCGGCCCCGGCCGTGTGCCGCGCCCCCAAGTGCGCCGAGCTCTACTACCCGGGCAACGAGTTCGTCGACTGGATTGCCTTCACCAACTACGACAATGGGATGGCGGGGGCGTGGCGGCGGCTCGAGATCTGCCTGGAGTGGGCCACCGCCCGCTGGCCCGAGAAGGGGCTGGGGATCACCGAGGTGGGGTGCGAGCGGCTGTCCCCCGGAAGCGGCAGTGGCCTGATGTCGTTCCTCCAGTGGGGACTGGACGCCTACCCGCAGCTCGGGTTCGTCAGCTACTTCAGCTACGACGCTCAACACCGGGCGCGCGACCCCAAGCCGGTGAGCTACGCCCTGCGACCCGGCAGCGAGGCGATGGCGGCGGTCCGGTGGGCCGTTGCCAACAACAAGTTCCGCCACGGCCCACCCCCGCCGGCGGTTGGTGCCATCCGCGAGAGCTCCGACAGCGACCCCTATGTGCTCCGCGGTGAAGCGCTACGTGATCTGTACCTGGCGTTGCCGGCGCAACTGACGGAGCGCCCGGCGGGCGGCGACGTCTCCCCGGCCACCGCCACCGCCTGGCTGACCGCGCACGGTGTCGTGCAGGGCGACGAGAACGGCGACGACCGGGCGGAGGACGCAATCATGGGCTTCGAGCTGGCGCTCATCACCTCCCGTGCGGTCGGTCTGCTTGGCAAAGACTGGTCGCCCGCACCGACAGCCGCGGCCATGGGCTACCGCGCTGAGCGCTTCGAGATGAGTCCGGTCGTACGCGAGGCCGTCAGCGACCTCGAACAGCGCGGGCTGCTGACGGCCTCTGAGAGTGGCGACCTGTGGCTGTTTGGCTGCGTGCACCGGAGCACGCTGGCTGACTTCCTCCGGCGCCTGAGTGGGAAGTGAGACGGACGGCACGTCCGCCTCACCCCCGTCCCTCTCCGCCTCACGCCCCCGCGGCGCTCAGCTCGCGGTAGTAGTCCAGGAATGTCGTGAACTGCAGCCCGAGCTGCTTGGCCCGCACGAGCAGAAGCTCGATGGGGGCAAAATCCTCGTCAAACCGCATGATCGACGACGGGTGCTGGACCAGCGAGACGTACTCCAGCCCGAGCTCCGCGGCATGCTCGAGCCAGCGTCCCTCCTGGGCGAACAACTCCACCACCGTGCGCGGCGTGCGCGGCGGGAGCGCGAAGTCGTACACGGGGGGGAAGAACGTGATGTGGCCGGTCCAGCTCTTCAGCACATTGTCATGCCAGCCGTGGCCGGGGATCTCCCAGATGTCGCCATAGCCATCCGCCTCGTAGGTGTAGGCCTGCTGCATGTCATTGGGGATGGAGTCGAGCGGACCGCGCAGGTCGGCGCTGACGAACTGGAGGCCGTGCCGGCGGATGATCGCCAGGCGCTCCGGTGTCCCTGCCCACCCATTCTCGAACCCGCACCCCGGGCGGAGGCCGATACACTCGCGCTCGAACACCTCCTCGACCCACCGCTTCCCCTCGCCGACCTCGATCTCCATCGTCTCGAGCCCGACGCCCGGTCCGTGGGGGCGGCTGTCCTTGAGCATCTGGTGCGAGTACGTATGGGTCTGCACATCGAATAGCGGGTCGTCCAGTAGCGCACGGTACTCTCTGCCGTCGCGTTCGAGGAGTTTGCCCACGATGAAGAACGTGGCCGGGACTTCGTGCTTGCGGTGGAGCGCCACGAGGCGCGTCAGGGCCTTGACCTCGTGGTCGATGCTCTCGGTATCGTATGCGGCGATGTAGCGGGTCATGGAGTGAACCTTCCTCTCATAAGTCACGCATGGGCAGCGCGTAGCTTCCTCTTGATCGGATCGGAATCCTCGCGTATCCTGCACGACAGTGATACCGACTGTCGTGCGCACGGAGGCGATGACCGCGATGACCTGCCTGCCCACCCCGCTGGTAGACGCGCGCAGGCCCTGTGCCGCGCCTGGCTCGCTGCGAGCGCGCCACTCCGCCCCGGCCCTGGTCACAGCGGGCCTTGTGGTGGTCTGTATGGTCCTGCTGCCGAGTCTGTGCGGTGCTCAGGAGGCGGGGGCACCGGCCGCGGGCACCCCGCCGACCGTCCTGCCCTTGCCCCCGGCCCGGACCGATGGCACCATGAGTCTCGAGCGGGCAATCGCCGCCCGCCGCTCGATCCGCAGCTTCACCACTGAGCCCCTGACGTGGGCCGAGATCGGGCAACTGGCGTGGGCGGGGCAGGGCATCACCGACCCGGCCGGTGTCAAGCGGGCCGCCCCCTCGGCGATGGCATCCTACCCGATCGAGATGTACCTCCT
>CAZIWQ010000818.1:0-3757 GCA_964542355.1 uncultured Armatimonadia bacterium | reverse complement strand
GTGACAGGAACTGTGTCAGCGCGGGGTCGGACTTCGAGGCCATGCTCAGCCGCATGTCATCGAAGTAGAACGTGTAGTGCTCTCTCTTCGCATAGTTGGTCAGGTACAGGTGCGGGCGGATCTCGGAGACATCATCGCGGATGTAGGACGTGATGTCCTCCTCGATCGGTGTCCACTGGTTCACCGGAATCGTGTGCCTGGCATACTGCTGCCCACCGCGCAGGTCGCGGTTGTAGACGACGATGCAGAAGTTGTGGGTCTTCACCGCCGGGTCGTCATCGGTGACCCGGACCCAGTAGGAGAGCGTGTTGTACAGCGACCAGTCGTTGGGCCGATCATTCCAGGCGGCGTAGCACGTGCGGTTGTCCGGGGCGCCGTCGCCCGGGCTTGTCACATCCGCTTTCAGGCACTGCTTGCCCTCGTGGGGCTGCGTGGTGTCCGGGCCGATGGTGACGTCCAGCCCGCCCTGCCAGGTCGGCAGCTTGTCCTCCATGTCGAACAGCGTCCGGGACTGTGGCTCGCGGAAGCCGCGTCGCGGCACGGTCAGGGTGATCGTCGGCTGGCGCAGCGCCAGGCGCAGCGCGGGCGAGACCTTGCTCCCCGTGGCAAGGCGTGCGGTGGCCTGCAGCTCGACCTGGGAGACATCCACAGGATGGGTGAACCGGACGGCGAACTGACGCGTCAGCGTCTGGCCGGCGCCCAGGCCCTCGAACTGCGTTGGCTGCTCGTCGACGATCGTGACGGCCGCCGCCCCCGCGCCCGGCGCCGCAAGCTGCAGCTCGCCGGACAGGGCGGCATCGGTCCCATTGCGGAAGCGCGCGGTCAGCTTCACCTCCGCCCCCAACTCCACGCGGTCGACCTCCGCCGTCAGCACCGGAGGGCCCACTTCGAACACGCGCGGGAGGCTGGCGACACTGGCTGCTCCGCCGGCGGCGCACTTCAGCCCCTCGAGGGGGGCCCCCGCGGCGTCGGTGATCGCCGCCACACAGCCCCACTTGTCACCCCAGAAGTTGCAGACCTTGATGAGCAGGCGGTTCCAGCCGGCCGCGAGCCGGATCGGCACGGCATGCTCGTCGGCCATCAGGCCCGCCGCGGTCAGGTCGCGCACGACCTCCCTACCGTTCACCCAGGCCACCCCCAACCCGGTCGTGCCCAGCCACAGGCGCGCGTCGCGAGCCTCGGGGACAAACACGCTCGTCGCTGCGTACGCGACGACTTCGGTGAGCGGCTCAAGCAGCAAGTGGAGCTGGACCGGCGCCAGGCCCTCGGCGGAGGGGCTGGTGAAATGCTGCCAGCCGATAGGGCCCGTCTTGCCCTCAGTGCGCGCCGCGATGTCGAGCCCCGTCTCCGGCGCATAGCGTGTGGTCATCGCGAGGCAGGCACTGTCCTCGAAGGGCCCCACCACCAGCCAGTCGCGGAGGGCGCCCGCGGCCAGGGCCGGCCGGCTCGGCGCCGCATCCGGCGCCGCCCGGTGGATCAGCAGCCCACAGACGCACCAGTCATCGGCGACCTGATAGCCGCGCCCCTGGTCATTGCAGCGCTGTGTGCCGGAGAAGGTCAGCACGGTATGGCCGCCCCTGACGGTGAGTGGGAAGCTGCGGCTGGCGTACAGGCCGGCCCGGCCCCGCTCCCCGAGCAGGCCCCACTGATCGTCTGCCTTGACGCTGGTGGCGGCCATGTAGCCCCCGCTCGCGGCGGTGCTGACGACGTCGATCACATACGGCCCGTCGGGCAAGTCGAGGCGCAGCCGCGCCTCCCCCGCCCCGGCGAGCGCGTCACCGTGCAGGGCGTCCGGGGCATTGGCCCCGCTCTCGCGCAGCCCGGCGGCGCTCTCCCAGCCAAACCCGGCCGGAGGGGTGTAGAGGGTCTTGGCGGTGAGCTGCTTGCACCCGTCCGCCACAGCCCCGGCGCCGAAGTCGAGGGCAACGACGGCGTCCTTGATGCCGGCGACGGTCCGCTCGCGGCCCTGGCGCTCGCGGGCCAGGTTGGCCGCGATCGCGACGTCGAGCTCCTGCCCGGCGGCGGCCAGCACCTCCCGGGCGGCGCCCGGGGCCTCCGCCGAGGACTGCTCGTGCAGCTTGCAGGCGCGGGCATAGGCGGCACGGAGCGCCGCGGTGGCCGCGCCGCCGCTTGCCACGCGGATTCGCCCGAGGGCGCGCCGCGCCTCCGCCAGCGCGTTCGCCGTCGCCAGCTCATCGCCGCTGGTGAAGACCACGATGTCATAGACAGCCAGCCGGGGGACGCGCACGATGGCCCACGGCCCCTCGCGCGTGATCGCAAGCTCCTGCCCGGCGAAGTCCGGCGACAGGAGCTGCGCGCGGTCGAACCCCTTGTCCGCCGGCAGCTTGACACGCAGCTCAAAGTCCGCGACCTCGCGTATCCGGTTCGCGGGGACGTCCATGTCGTAGTTGACCATGTGCACGGCCAGCCGCTTGCCCCCGTGCTGCAGCCACGGCGTGATCCACGTCTTCGCCGGGGCACTGGTGCGCACCAGGTCGGAGGCCGTCAGCGCACTCACGAGCTGCTGCTCCGCAGCCTTCACCTCCGGCGCCTCCGGCTGCGCCGGCTTCTTCGCCAGGTAGGCCTGCATGACGCTCTCGTCGATGCGCGTCAGGCCCTTCTCGGCGACGAGCGGCGCGGGAAGCGTCTGGAAGTCCTGATCGCGAGTGCCCAGCGGGCCACACACGATGACCTTCCCGCCCCCCGCCTGGTAGCGGCTCACCGCGGCGGCCTGCTCGCCGGTCATGCAGTCCACCGCGGGCAGGATGATGGCGTCATACTGCGACAGGCGCCCGAGCATCTCCCGATCATCCCACAGCTCGGGATGCCCGAAGCAGAGCACCTCGTACGGGATATGGCGGTCTTCGAGGATGCGCCCGAGGCCGCAGAACAGCTCGCGACCGCTCCACGGGATCCGGAACGTGCCATACGAGCGCCAGGTCAGGCTGGGGATGGAGTAGACGAGGGCGACGCGGGCATACTGCTGCCGGTCGGTGAACAGCGCCCGCTCTCTGCCGAAGAACTGCTGGTAGTCCTTGAATCCGGGGCCAAAGCCGACGTAGCACAGGCCGCCGTTAGCCTGTGCTTCGGCCATCACGATCTGGGCCGCGAGGCCGCCCGGATTGCCGAAGCTACCGGGATACTCGATGTTCCAGACCGGCTTGCGGTAGCGGCCGGAGGCCCACCCGACCTTGTACGTCAGCGAGGCGCGCGCACTGGCCGAGTTCGTGAACCCCGGCTGGAACATCCCGGTCTCGATCCACACCACATCCACCAGCGCCGACTGCGCCACCTGGTACGGAGACAGGCCGACGACATCGCGGCACTGGTTGCCGTAGAGGGCCGGGGTCGGGCGCCCCAACCGCTGCGCCTCGGCCTTGGTGTCCCGCACCATCTCGGCCCACACCGCCAGGTTCGACACGTACTGGAACAGGATCCACTGGCGGGCGAGCGGGTCTTCCAAGAGCTCTGCGGGCTTGACGCGGCGCTTGAGGTCGAGCAGATAGCCGCGGGCGTCGAAGCGGTTCACGTCGGTGACTCCGAGCCGTGCCCGCTGTTCGGGACTGAGCCGCTCGCGCAGCCACGACCGGAAGCCGCGCACGTTCCAGTCACAGAAGCCGAAGGTGTGGTCGACCACGGTGCCGATGTTGTCCTGGGTGACGCTGTCACCGTAGGCCCCCGGCCGCAGGAGCCCCTGCCGCACGACCTCCCGCCACTTCGGGGCATTCACCTCCATGTAGTACGCCCCGGCGTACTG
>CAZIWQ010000817.1:0-3758 GCA_964542355.1 uncultured Armatimonadia bacterium | reverse complement strand
CATTGGCCTGTTTGCATTCCCCTGGTGCGAGCCGTTCCCGGGACCGCGAGCGTCCTGCTCGCAGCCGTTGTCGTTGGCCGTACCGTTGGCCGTGCCGTTTGTAGGGCGGGGATGCGCGCCCTACAGAACGGCCGACGGCAACGGCCGACGGCAACGACCAACGGCGGCGGGGGATGAACCCCCGCCCTACAGACGGCGACGGCGAACGACCGCGGGCTTTCCGGGCCCTGGCGGCGTCACGCCTCCTGCGCTACCTCGGCTCGCGGCGCACTCTCCGGTCGCCTCACGAACGGCGCCCGCGAGGCGTACTGCCACAGCGCGCTGCACACCAGCCCGGTGCACAGGAACGTCAGGCCCAACGCCAGCACCCGGTTGCCCCAGTCCAGGGAGATCAGGGCCATCCCCGCAGTGCCAGACAGTATCCCGCAGCAGCCGATCAGCGAGGCTGCCGAGCCGGTGTCCTCACGCTGCTGATCGAGCATCATGTGCACGCCCGGCGGCCGGAGGATCCCGCTGGCGACCGTCGCCGGGATGATCGAGGCGGTCAGGAGCCACGGCGCGTGACCGCCGAGCAGGCAGATCAGCGTGCCGCTGATGACGAACACCACGAAGCATGAGGTAACTACGGTCTCCCGTGGCAGCCTGGCGCTGAGCCACATGTACGTTGGCGGCCCGAGGACCGCGAACACCGCGTTGGTCGCGAAGTAGCCACTGAACGCTACCTCGCTGAGCCCGAACCCGTCCTGGAAGATGTACGAGGACGAGGCCACGTACGCCAGCGTGGGTACGCCGATGGCGGAGAAGGGCACGAGCAGCGCGGTGAACCCCGGGTTCCGGAGCACGTGGTAGAGGCGCCCCATCGCCTGCAGCGCCCCCCGGTCGTGGCGCCGCGGGATGGTCTCGCGGTAGAGCAGGCCGCCCAACATCGCGACGAGGCCTATGCCGGCCAGCACCCAGAAGACCCCCCGCCACGAGGTGACCTGCAGCAGCAGTGCGCCGGGGAAGGGAGCCACAATGGGCGCGATCATCACCATCGACTGAACGACGGCCAGCACGGCCTCCCGTCGGCGGCCATGGTACGCGTCCTTCACCGTGGCCGTCGCGGCGGAGGTCGCGCCCCCGCCTCCCAGGGCCTGCAGTGAGCGGAAGGCGATGAGCCAGTAGACGCTCGGCGACAGCGCGCAGCCCACGCTGGACAGTACATACAGGCCCAGACCTGCCAGCAGGACGGGCTTGCGGCCGTGCTTGTCGCTCAGGGGTCCCCACAGCAGTGTGCCGACACCGAACCAGACGAAGAACGCGGCGAGCGTCATGTTGACCAGTTGCGCCGTCGCGTGGAGATGCTCTGCCATGGTGGGGAGCGCGGGCAGGTACAGGTCGGTGGAGAGTGGCACGAACGCACTGAGCATGGCGATGAACGCGACGAGACCGCGCTCGCCCAGGTAGGGCTGCGGCGGCGCGGCGGGCTGATCCGGGGACTGCATCCTGCAATGTCTCCTGTAGTGTGGGCTGCCAGTCAAGCAAGAGGGGGCCGGCTGATTGTAGACAGCGGGGGCCGGCGCGTCAACCAGACGCCTGGCGGGAACGACGCAACGGCGGGAACGGCAGGGGTGTGGGGTGTGGGAACGGTGGGACGCATCGGTCTGCCGGCATTGCCATGCTGCGAGCCGTCCCTGGGACCGCGAGCGTCCCCCTCGCAGCCGTTGGCCGTGCCGTTGGTAGGAGCGGTCCCCTGACCGCGATGGGACGGCGCCACCAACTGCCTCGCGCACGGGCACAGGGCACTGTCCTCCCACGCTGCTCTCCGGCGGTTGTCGTGTGCCGTTGCGTCTGGCGTCCGCCGCGCGGTCGCGCTCGGGGGAGCGCTCCTACCACGGCGAACGACCGACGGGGCGCAGGTCCCGCTCGCAGCTGCCCGCGCCCGACAGGAGTGTCGGGCGTACCGAAGACCATCGCCGGCCCCCCGTCCCAGCCGCTATCCTGTCCGCCGCATCATCCTGTCCATCCTGTTCCTTGCCGTTCGCCGTCTGCCTTCCGCCGTCCCCCTCATCTGCAGGTCCCCTCCCCCCACATGGCGAACGCGCACGGTGTGCTCCAGCGCTATACTCAGCCCCTCACATACGGAGTGATCACTCACCATGCTCACAGCCGGAACCGCTTGCCTTGACATCACCCCGCCCCTCGGCACCCGCCTGCGCGGGTACTTCGAAGAGCGCACCGCCTCCACCGTCCACGACCCGCTCTATGTCCGCAGCTTCGCACTCGAGGGCGAGGGCGGCGCCGTAGTCATCGCCGTGTGCGACATCATCGGCATCGACCGCAAGTACCTCGACCAGGCGAAAGCGCAGATCACTGAGACCACCGGCCTCAAGCCCGAGCAGGTGCTGATCTCTTGCACCCATACCCATACCGGGCCCGAGACCGGCGACGACCGCTACACCGAGTTCCTCACCGGGCGGATCGCCGACTGCGTGCGCGTGGCCTGGCAGGCCCGCGAGCCGGCGGAGCTGGGATGGGCACGCGCCGAAGAGCCGCGCGTCGTCTTCAACCGCCGCTATCACATGAGCGATGGCACGGTGCAGACCAACCCCGGCCAGAACAACCCGAACGTGGTGAAACCGGCCGGCCCGGTCGATCCCGAGGTCGGCGTGCTCGCCCTCCGTCGTCCCGGCGGCGAGACCCTCGGCCTGCTCGCCAACTACACCCTCCACTATGTCGGCATCCCCGACGACTTCGAGGCCATCTCCGCCGACTACTACGGGTTCTTCTCGACGCTGATCCAGCGACTGCGGGGGACCGACTTTGTCGCGGCGCTGTCCAACGGCGCCTCCGGCGACATCAATAACTGGCACGTGATCGGCGGCAAGCCGAACGCCAATGACCGCTACCAGCATACCGAGCGCGTCGCCGGCCTGATTGCCGCCGCCGCCCTGTGGGCCTGGAATGAGGCAACCTTCACAGGCGACGTCCCCGTGGCCTCGGCGATGTGCGAAGTCACGCTCAGCCCCCGCCCGCCGGCGACTGCGGAGGAGATCGCCAGCGCCGACGAGATCGAGGAGCGGGTGAGTGCGGGTAAGCCGGTGCTGATGGGCGAGCGCTCGTTCGCCCGGCGCGTGCATCGCTTCGCCACCAACCCGCCGCAGGCCCGCGCCACGTGGGTGCAGGCGGTGCGGGTGGGCGACCTGGCCCTCGTCGGAGTGCCCGGTGAGTTCTTCGTCGAGCTGGGGCTTGCGATCAAGGCGCGCTCCCCGTTCGCGCAGACGATGATCCTGGAGCTCGCGAATGACTGCATCGGCTACATCCCGACCGCGCGGGCGTTCGAGGAGGGGGCCTACGAGCCGAATTCGACCCCGTATGTGCCGGGCTTCGGCGAGCAGATCGTCGAGGCCGCGGTGGGGCTGCTGGAAGGGCTCAAGGGATCGTCGCGCCGTCTGCCGTTCTGTAGGGCGCGGGCCTGTACCGCGCCGCCGTTGCCGTTCGCCGCTTGTAGGGCGCGGGCCTGTACCGCGCCGCCGTTGTCGTGGCCGTGCCGTTCGCCGTGGTAGGAGCGCTCCCCCGAGCGCGATGGTGAGGCGGAAACCACACGCCACGGCACACCACCAACGGCGGAGAGCATCGTGATCGAGGCGGAGCCGTGTGCCGTGCGCGTAGCGTTCGGCAAGCGCCGCCCCGGCGCGGTCCCGCTCGGCGGGAGCCGCGCCGACAAACGGCGACGCCCACGGCCGCCGGCACGGATCGCGGGACGGGGACCGCTACTA